>CALGHC010000200.1 GCA_937915965.1 uncultured Myxococcales bacterium | reverse complement strand
CCGACCAGGACGCAACCGCACTCGTCATTGGCGACGGCTTCCTCGACTTCGAGCTGGGTGCCGTCCGGCGATCTTCATCAGACGGCCCTCGATCGCTCCGTCCATCGTGTCCGAGATGCCGTCGTAGTGAACATCGAGCAGACGTTTCATTTGCTGAAACGAGAGCAACTCGGAGAAGGGGTGGTTGATCGCGAATCGACGCAGATGCGAGGCGCCTATGCCGGTCGCCCCTGGAAACCGGCCGAAGTCCATCAGGCAGCGCGCGGTGGTTACGGTCCAGAATCCATCGAGGCACAGCCGCTCGGCGAGGCGCTCGGCGACGATATTTGCCCCCCAGTCTCGTTCCTCAACATAGCGGTTGAAGTAGGCCGACTCCGGAATCGCCCGACCGTCGCGATCGACGAGGAACTCGGGAGGCAGATGCTGGCCGTCGTGGATCACATCGACGTGCAGGAGGGCGCGGAACGCCTCGGGGTAGGGCACGCCGGCGGCGCCGCGCCCCGCGACCGGCACGAAGACCATCGGGTCGACAGGTTCGCGGCTTGGAGCGACGGCGTTCATAGGCACTCCCCGCGCGTGGGCGCGACGGCGAAGCGTATCGGCGCTTGAAGAGACCGGCAAGCGCGCAGGCGCGCGGGCGTAGACTCATGCGGGCGCGCGGGCGCAGACTCGCAGACTCATGCGGGCGCGCCGGCGCAGACTCAGCAGACTCGCACACTCCGGTGCGCGCGCGGGGCCATCAGACCCGCTTCGCTCTGGTCGTCTAGCTCGGCAGCAGGACAGTCGCCTCGCCCTCGACGACGAGCGTCCCGTCAGCGAGGTGCGCCTCGGTTCGCAGGGTGGCGAGGGGTTTGTCCGGGCGCAGCGCGATGATGGTGACGGTGGCGATGACGGTGTCTCCGAGGCGAACCGGGGCGCGAAACTTGAGGGTCTGGCCCAGATAGATCGTGCCGTCGCCCGGCAGCTCGGTGCCGAGCAGCGTGCTGAACAGACTGGCAACCAGCATCCCATGGACGATGCGGCCGCCAAAGCGGGTGGTCGCCGCGAAGGCTTCGTCGAGATGAACGGGGTTGCGGTCGCCGGAGAGCTCGGCGAAATCGACCACCTCGGTCGACGAGAAGGTCCGCTCGATGCGGGCGAGCTGTCCGACCTCGTACGATTTGGTCGCCATCAGTCATCTCCAGGAAGACGCCCGCAACCGGCACGATTGGGGTCGGGTCAGCGACGCTAGCGGCGGGTGCGGCGCGGTGTCAAACGCCAGGAGGCGAGTTTTGCCATCGCCGGCGACGCGGCGTAGCGTCGGCATCTGCGGTCCGGGCCGCCCGGGGTTTCAATGACACGCGATTTCGTCACCCACCACACGGCCTGCGCGGCGGTTGGCACGCTGGCCCTCTTCGTCACAGCCTGCGGCGCCGCTGGCACCGAACCGGCAACGGCAACGGCAACGGCAACGGCAACAGCGGTCGGCACCGCGCCATCGCCCGCTGACAGTGGCGCCGCTCCTCGCGCGGATCCGGGTCTGAATCACGCCGAGCAATTGACCCTGCGCCGGGCAGGTCTAGATCCAGCCGCGCTCGCGTGCAACAGCCGCTGCGTGTGGGATTCAAACGCCCGCGACAACGCCAAAGACACCGCAGCCGTGATCATTGCGCGGATTGAAGAGGGCGGCGCCCGATTGCCCGACGTTACGGCGGAGGCAACGCGTCACGCCGTGGTCGACCTGGTGATGTGGCGAATGGTCCGGGCCGTGCTCATTTCAGCCGACAACAACAACGCCGGGGTCGTGGCCCTGCGGGGCATCACCACGACCGATGGGCGGCCGGTCCTGCTGTTCCGTGGTGGGCTCACACCGGAGCCCGGTGCGTCCGGATCGTGCGTCTCGAGCCTCATTGAAGCAGGCGGTGTGCGTCACATCGTCAACCTGTACGCCGGCGAGATGCCCACGGCGGACCTTGAGCAGGCAGAGCGAACGGCCATTGAGGCGAAGGGAGGCACCTGCTGGCTGGCAGGCGACGTTGGCGGCGAGGCAACCGCCTGGCGCGACGCGGTCCGCAAATCGACGGACGCTGCCGGGCTGCGCGCCGCCATGCCGGCGATCGCGCGCATCGTCAACGACCAGATACTGCGACCAGGTGGTGGGCCACCTGCAGGCAACGTCTTTGTGCACTGCGGCGGCGGTATGCACCGCACCGGGATGGTCTTCGGTGTGGTCGAAAAGTGCGTCAACGGCACCGACATCGAGTCCGTCATTCGCCGCTACAGACGTCACGTGGCGTGGCGCAACGCCAGCGACCCGGGTGGCTACGAGGCGAGCAACGAGCAGCTGCTGCGCGACTTCGACTGCACATTGGTGCAAGCGGCCCCGCAATAGGCCCGCCGCCGCTATGCGGACCGCCTACTTGGTGGCGTAGCTGACCTGAAACGCCACCGTCGCGGGTAGGGTGTCGGGTGTGTAACCCAACGTGCTTGCGATCAGCTTGCGTGCGCCGGTGGGCTCAAACGCGCCTTTGCCGACCGCGACCACGCCATCGATGATCGACGCAGTCGACATCTGCCCCGAGAGCACCAGCGGCTGGTCGGCGTCGACCTGTTCGAAATCGGCGGCGCCGACGATCACGTCGGTGAGGATGGCGGCGTCGCTGCTGTTCACGATGGGTACCAAGACTTTGCTCGCCGCGCCGTGAAATGAGCTCGCATCGCCTGCGTAGCTGAGCTCGACAAAGCGACCAGGCACCACCGCGCCATCCTCGCGCGCTGTGAATCCGACGACGGGCTTGCCGGCGCCAGCGTAGCCAAAGACCAGGGCCGGGAGCATCCCTTCGACCAGGTCCATACCATCTGGGCTGTCGACGACTCCGCTGAATCCCGTGTGGTGTTCGGCGTCGACGACGGCCAGCTTCGCGCTCCACGACCAGGGTTTGCCGTCTCGTGTTGCGTCGACCCGCACGGTGTAGATGCCCGCCGTCTTGTAGACCAAGGCCAGGTTTGGTCCCGGCACGGGAGCCGCGATGCTGCCGTCGCCGCGGTCGACGGTCGCCGCGACGAGGCCCTGGTCGGCGAGAACGAGCTTCACTGGCGTCCCGACCTCGACGACTACGTCCTCGATGGCGACGCCTTCCACGGCGCCCTCGACCTGGGCGGCTGCGAGCTCGTCGATTCGACGCCAATAGAACGCCGTGTGCGTCCGACACAGATAGCGATACGCATAGGTGGTCCAGTTGGTGTCGGCGTCACAGTCGACGCCACCGCCGATGGCGCGTTCGATGGGCAGATAGCGATAGCCCTGCTCGCGCCGGGCGATGACGACGAGCGCGTCGGTGGTGGTGATTCGAGCGGCGGCCAGCAACGCGGCCGCGGCGGCGGTGTGAGCGCTGGTCGGCTCCAGATCAGCTTGGCGATGAGCGACCAAGGCGCCATATGCCTCGCGCTGATGCCGAGCGCGTAGGCCATTGATAGCGAGCCCGTCGCGGATCTCGTCAAAGAAGGGGCGCGCCGCGGCCGGCACCGTCGCGTCGACGCCGTCGAGCCGCGAGACCAGGGCGGCGTAGCGCGCGTCCATCGCCTCGAGCGCAGAAGCCACGCTCTGGT
>CALGHC010000199.1 GCA_937915965.1 uncultured Myxococcales bacterium | reverse complement strand
CCCAGAGGGTCGCCGACGCCGCGAATGGCCGACCCGCACGCGAGTGGGCGCGCAGGCCGCGGGCGCTTGCTGATGCCGCGAATGGGCGGCGCGCGCGCGGATGGGCGTGCGGGCCGTGGGCGTTTGGCGGTGCCGCCAGCGGCACGGCGCTGGGGTGTCCGTCGGAGTCCTGACCCGGTCGGCTTGTCGGCATGGCCCTTCTCCGAACGTCGGCGCGACATCGGTGGTCGTGAGCGATGCACCGGCGGTCGCAGGGTAGCAGGCGCGTCTGGCTGGGGCCATCCAGCCAAGGGCTGGTTCCGATCGTCGTGGCAACTCTGGTCCATATTCGCTATCTTGACGCATCACGCGGTGCCGCCGACAGTCCCAGCACCGCCGAGGCGGGCGCGGACCGGCCACACCCGGAGGTCGTCCGTCCCGCCCGAACATGTCGGAGCCGCAATGATGATTCGCTCCCCGCTCTTGCTCACCAGCGTTCTCGCCGCGCTCCTTGTGACCGCTTGCGGCCAGACCGAGACCGCCGAGTCGCCGTGCGCGCTAGCCGCGGATGACCCTGCACGTGAGGCGTTCGAGACGCGCTGCGACGGCCTCGACAACGACTGCGACGGATCCACCGATCTGCTGCCGGGCGTCATCGCCAACGGCTGCTCGACGGGGGCGCAGGGAGCGTGTGGTAGCGGCGCGTCGCTGTGCCGCGACGGCGCAAAGATCTGCGTCGGTCCGCCGGCCGTGGCAGAGGTGCAGGACGGCGTCGACAACGACTGCGACGGCACGATCGACAACGTCCCGATGACGCCAACCCTACCCGCGGCCGCCCGACTGATGGCGCCGCCGTACCTGTGGGACGAGTCGCCCGAGCTGCCCGTGGATCTGGTCGGGGCGTTCGGTCAGGTCGGCATTCCGGTCTACTCCGCGACGATGGACGGCGGCGACTACCTCGTGGACTGGGACGAGGCCTTCAAGGATCTCGACCAGCGGCGCTACGCGCTTGTGATCATGCCCGGCTACCTGATGCCCGCCAAGATCAACGCCAAGTACGGCCAGCTGGAATCGCTGGAGGCGTGGGTGAAGGCGGGCGGCGTGCTCGTCTGGTTCAAGCCGATCGGCCCCAACGACAAAGAAGATGCCAGCAGCGCGGCGTGGCAACGTCAGGTGCTGGCCCTGGGCGGGCTGACCGGCGGCTTCGAGACCCACATGGAGGCCACCCGCGTGGTCGTATCGCCCACCGTGCCTGCGGCTCTCTATCTCGACAGCGCCCAAGAGCTGGACATCAAGCTCAGCGACAATCCCGATACCATCCCCGTCGAGGCGCTGACCTACGACGTCGATCCAGCCAGCGGCGCCCAGATCTTCGCTCGTGCGATGGCCGGCAATCAGGATCTTGGCGCCGTGATGATCCGCCGGGCACTGGGTCAGGGCGCCGTCTACACGATCGGCTTCGACCCGCTGGAGTACACCGAGTTCCGTTGCTACGTGAACTGTTTCGATCCCGGCCGCGACATCATGTCGATGCTGCTTCGTGGCCTCTTCCGCGAGGCCACCGCCGGCCACGAGGTCCGCAAGCACACCGTCCCCGGCGTCGAGAAGGCCGTCTTTGTTCCCAGCCACGATGTCGACGCGCCCGACGCCAACAACCCCGGTCCCTGGGGCGAGCCGGGGGCCCTGCAGATGGCCGACATGGAGAAGAGCCAGGGGGTCAAGGGCACGTACTTCATCACCACCGACTACGTCGCGGACTACTACGATCCGGACATGGTCAGCGGCCTGTGCGCCCGCGGCATGTGTCCCGAAGGCGGCCACTCGATCCAGCACCTCTACTGGGGCGGTCTCGCCAAGGGCGACTGTGGTGTGACCAAGAACAGCTACGACCCCAAGAAGCCGACCGTCTGTGGCGAGGTCGCCGTCAACCTGAAGATACTGCGCGAGGTGCTCGGCTCAGGTGCGCGGCTCGCTGCATGGCGCACCCCCTTTCTCGAGGCCAACCCCATGCAGTTCGACGTTTTTGCCGAGCAGGGCATTCAGTACGACACGAGCCTGGCGATCGGTGACCTGCGCACAAGCTTCCCGATTGACCTGCGCTCCTTCCCGTTCCTGCGCGACTCGCTCTTCCACGGCCGCGACCTGATTGAGTTCCCGGTCGTGCTCGAAGACGGCATCGGCTGGATCGAGAACGGCAAGGAGAGACGCCTTGAGCTACAAGGGGCGACGTGGGTGCGCTTCCGCGAGATGTGGCGCCAGACGCTGATCCAGAATGGCGCCAACGGCGCGACGACCGTCTTGCTCGTCCATCCGAGCTTCGGTGTCGACGCCGGTCCGGAGAACGTCGGCCTGAAGGTCGACGCGGTCAAGTGGGCGATCACCTACGCCAAGCAGCTTGGTATGCGCGTGGAAGGGATGACCAACCTCGGCGACTTCTGGCGGGGCCGGCGCGACACGGTCGTCGAGGCGCAGTGGCAGCCCAACAAGGGCTACAGCGGCAAGATTGCGGTCGGTCCGGTCGACGCACCGCGCTTCTCGCTGGCATTCGGCGACCACATCACCAGCTTCGACTGCCCCGGTGCGCCGGGCGCGACCATCGCAGACGGTATCGTCGTCTTCGACGCCCCGCTTTCGGCCGGCAAGACCTACACGTTCAAAGCCAACTAGCGGCCGACTAGCGGCCGACTAGCGGCCAACGTGCGGCCCACTAGCGGCCCACTAGCGCAGCCAGTATTCCACCGACACGAGGCTGCTGTACCAGATGCTGGCGTCGCCATCCTGGGTGTCGAGGTAACAGCTCTGCGACGTGCCGGCGCGGCCCCACGAGTTGTCTTCCGCGACGTTGTCGAAGCAGTGGCCGCGGCCGGGGTTCGCGGCGTTGTCGATCTCGATGCCGATGTTGCCCCAGCCTGAGACCTTGGCGAACTCGTAGTAGTGGCCAGCGGTCAGCGCGGGCGCGGGCGCCAGCTCGGCGATCGTCGTCGTCGCGCCGCCGTCGTCGACGTAGACCAACCGCGCCGCCTTGGCACCGAGCGCGCTGGTCAGCCCTTTGCAGCCGCGGCCGTACGGGGCAGCGAGATAAGACCCAGTATTGACAAGAGATTGCCAGCCGTTGACCTTCCAGATGTCGTCGTAGGACGCGGCGTTGGCGTAGCACAGCGTCCAGCCGCCGCCCCAAGCGGTCATCTGACAGCGCACCTGCATGGCGTTGTCTGCGGCGCCGCCGTCTGGATCGATCCAGTAGTCCTTGTCCCCGTCCGCGGCCCCCTTCTGCAGGATGTCCAGGCACGATGCGCCGGGATTCGCTTTGTCAGCACCGAGTTTGGCGCAGCCTGACTCCCCGCAGCTCTCGCCACCGGCGCACTTTGTTCCCTTGGCGCCGCATGGGTTGCCGCATGGGTCGTTGATCGGCGTGCTGCACGCCACGTCGGCGGCCTTGGCACAGCTCGCGGCGTCGAGGGCGCCGCCCTTCTGGCTGCAGGTGTTGTTGCAGTCGTCGACGAGGGGAGCACCGCAGAGGGCAACCGCCGCCTTTGTGCCGCACTGCTTTGTGTTCAGGCCCGTGCCGATCGCGCCGCAGTCGCCGCCACAGCCGCTAGTCACGGTCTCGCCGCATGCGATCTCGGCCTTGTCCGGGCAGCCCGGCGCGCACACGGCGAGCTCGAGCCACTCCTTGCCGTCGCAGAAGCGCAGTCGCTTCGCCTCGGCGGCCAGGACGACCTGACCGGCGTTGGCCGCGATGCACGCGATCTGACCGACATCTGCTGCAGCGAAGTGACCGCCGACGATGCTCGCGTCGCCAAGGTCGAGGGTCTTGCCGACCGCCGCGCCACCCGGGAGCGCTGCCAGGCCTTTGATCGTGAGGTCGCCGTTGACCACGCCACCGCTTGTCGACACAAAGGCGTCGATCACGCTGTCGCCCAGGTGGGTGATCAGCAGACAACCGCTACACGTGAGGTTGGCCGCCTCGTTCGCGGTCAACGCCTGCAGCGCGGGACCATCCTTGGTGGTCGAGCCCGCGTAGGTGAAGCCGACCTTGGCAGACGAGATCGCGCCGTCGGCGATCATCGCGTCCGTCACGCAGCCCGTGCAGTCCAGGCCCTGCGCTGCCCCCCCAGGGGCCTTGGCCGCCGCGTAGCCGAACGCGCCCGCGTCGGCGATCATCGCCCGGGGCACCGCCCGCACCTGGACGCGCGGCAACTCCGGGTCGTTGCCGACGGCGACGCCGAGCCACAACTTGGTATTCTCGAGGATGACCGCGTCGTCGAGCGGCTCGGTCGCCTCGCCGCCGAGGTCGACGTGGAAGAGGCCGCCACCCACCGTGACATTCTTGACCACCGACTTCCACAGCAGGCCGTCGCCGTTCGGGCTGTTGTAGAGTCCAAAAAAGAGGATGTAGGCGCCGTCCGCGACCGGCCCGCCGGCGGCGCCGCGCAGGAACCCCTGCACCGGAACCTCTGCTGCGTGCCCTGCAGCCGCAACGGTCAGCAATACGCACGCCATCGCCCACGCCACGCGGCAG
>CALGHC010000198.1 GCA_937915965.1 uncultured Myxococcales bacterium | reverse complement strand
GGGCTGCTTTGCGCGGCCCTCGCGTTTGGCGCGCTCGCTTGCATCGACGAACGCGCGCCCGCCGCCGATACGGCCGCCGACGCTGCCGGCGCTGCCGACGACACCACCGAGGTGGCCGTCGGCCCCGACCTGCTCGCCCTCGGCGCGGCATGCGTGGCCTCGTCCGAGTGCGACACCGGTCGCTGCGCCCTGCCGTGCAGCGGCTACGGCGTGTGCACGCCGGCTACCTGCGCGGGCGACTCCGACTGCGTCGTCGAGGGCGCGACCACGACGCATTGCTGCATCGCTGGCGTCTGCAGCGCGGTCGCCGGCTCCCAGTGCGGCGCGGGCAAAGGTCAGCAGAGCGCGTCGTGCTTTGGCGGTGGCCAGAGCGACTGCGCCGAGGGCCTCGTCTGCCTCGACGGCTGCACACCCAGCTCGTTTTGCGCCGTCGCCTGTGCCGACGACGCCACCTGCACGCCGCTTGGCGGCGCCTTGAAGTGTCTCAAAGCGGTCGGAAGCGACACACGCTGCGTGCCAGACCCCGAAGCCGGCATCACCTGCGACCTCGACACGCAATGCGGCACCGGCGTGTGCATGGTCAAGATCTCGTACACCGGCATCGGCGTCATCAAGACCTGTCAGGACGCCGGCGGCGCTTCGACGGTCGGCAAGAGCTGCACCGACCATCCGCAGTGTCACAGCGGCTACTGCCTCGGCGGCTTCTGCACCGCAGCGTGCCTGGGCGACGTCGACTGCACCTGCAGTGGCGCCACCTGCGTCGACGCCGCGACCTGCCTCGAGGTCCCCTTCGTCGTCGCGGACGACCACGTCAGCGCCACCAAGCTCTGCTACCCCGCCGCGCGCTGCGGCGGCACGCCGGATTGCGCGATCACCGACGTCTGCGCCGCATGGCCCGAGGGCGGCGCCTGGACAGGCATCTGTGTCGCCGCCAGCTCAAAGAAGAAAGCCGCCGGAGTCGCCTGCGAAGCCCACGACGACTGCGCCGCGGCCGTCTGCCACGAAGGCAAGTGCCAGGCACGCTGCGACGACGACGCCGACTGCGCGATGGGTACCTGCACGAAGGTCTCGGTGACGCACGCCCTGGTCGACCAGGACGCGAAGCTCGGCGTTTGTAAGTGACGGGGCGAGGTGCCAGCCACCTCGTCAGCCTCTCACCAGCCTCTCACCAGCCTCTCCGCGCTCCTGGGGGCCGCGAAAGCAACCTTCCCCGGCCGCGGCGCTGCCTTGTGTGCCGCGACGCAAGCCGGGCCGCGCGACCTGCCCAAGCGCTTGAATTTCGAACTCGTTTGCGTCAGCCTGCGCGCCGTGGCGCGTGACGCAGTCCCGCCGCGCCCGCGCGCTTTCGGAACGAGGTCCACGATGAATGACGTCTCCTGCCGCCGCTTCCGCCTCCGCTGTATCTGGTTCGCCGCTGTGCTCCTCGCCGCGTTGCCCGTCGCCGCCACCGCGGCGTCCCCGACGGTCTTGCCTGTGCAGGGCGCGCTGCGTACCGCCGAAGGCACGCCTGTCCCCGACGGGACCTACGTCGTCACCTTCGCCCTCTATGACGCTGTCGACGCGGCCGAGGAGCTCTACAAGGAGATCCACATCGCCGTGCCGGTGAAGCTCGCCGCCTTCGTCGTCGACATCGGCGGTCAGGACCCCAAGAACCCGATCCCTGCCGGCCTCTTCGCCCAGCACGACGCGCTGTGGATCGGCGTCAAGGTCAGTGTCGAGGCCGAGCTGCCGCGGGTGCGCGTCGCGCCGGTGCCGTTCGCGATCCGCGCGACCTTCGCCGATCAGCTCACCGGCCCGCTCGACGGCAAGCAGATCGCGACGGGGACGGTGCCCGACACCGCGCTCGCCTTTGGCTACGCCGGATCGAAGGGCAAGGGCGGCGCGGCCCTCGACCTCGACTGCACCGGCTGCGTGACCAAGTCTCACCTCGCTGCCGACGCCCTCGACGCCAAGAACGTCACGTACGCCGCCGCCGGCCAGACCACGTCGGTCTACGCCGTCCTCCTCGATATGCTCACGGCGCTGAAGTTCGACGGCGTGTCGGTCGGCATCGGCAAGAACCCCGGCAACCTCTGCGCGCTCGACATCGCCAGCGACGGCGGCGACGCGTGCGTCGACGGCGCGCCCGCCCTGCTCACACGCTTCGCGGGCGGCGACGTCGAGATGGCCAAGCTCGCCAAGGACGGCCAGCTCGTCTACCGCAAGGACACCGGCCGCGTCTTCGTCTACGCCAAGTCGAGCTGGCGCGAGCTGCTCTACAAGGCGGTCTGTGGCGACGGCGCCGTCGACCCGCCCGAGGAGTGCGACGACGGTCAGGCCAACGCCGACATGGCCGACACCTGCCGCACGACCTGCAAGAACCCAGCCTGCGGCGACAACATCCAGGACGGCGGCGAGGCCTGCGACGACGGCAACGACAGCGACACCGACGCCTGCGCCCAGTGCCAGGTCGCGATCTGCGGCGACGGTTTCGTTCAGGGGGGCGTCGAGGCCTGCGACGACGGCAACCAGCTCAACACCGACGCGTGCGTCGCCTGCAAGGCGGCGGTGTGTGGCGACGGCCACCTGCAGGCCGGCGTTGAGGAGTGTGACGACGGCAACGTCAACAACGGCGACGGTTGCTCGCAGGTGTGCAAGTTCTGCGGCGACGGCACCTGCCAGGCGGACAAGGGCGAGACCTGGCAGACCTGCCTGGGCGACTGTCCCAAGCCGCTCGGCACCCAGGCCAACCCCGCCGCTAGCTGCAAGGCGTTGATGGACAACGGCCAGAAGGCAGACGGCGCGTACTGGCTGAAGTGGGGCGCGATGGGCGCGCCGATCCAGGTGTGGTGCGACCAGACCCGCGACTTCGGCACCGGCGTGGCCGGCGGCTGGATGCTCTACTGCGGCAAGTCGAAGGCCAACATCACGGCTGGCACCTGCGCCAACGGCAACCCGACCTGGGCCAAGATGAAGGCTGTCGACTACCACGCCCACGTCCAGTACTCGTCGCAGGGCGACTGGTGGATGTCGATCGAGACCAACGTGCCGATCACCTCGACACCGGTCGCCTGCGACGCCCGCATGCGGGTCAAGAGCGACATCGGCGGCAACGGCGGCTGGGGCAAGGTGGACAGCGGCTGGATGAACAACCTGCACTACAGCGCGCCGTGTGGTGGCGACAACGGCTGCAGGTGGGGCCACTCGGGCAGTTGCGACGCGGGCGGCATCTACCTGCGCGCGAACGGCAACGGCTACACCACCGTCGACACGATGGCCAACGGCTGGACACAGATCACCCACGGCGGCGGCCTCGGTGCGGCTGGCGGCTACGCCGGCGGCAAGCACACCAACTTCGGCTCGGGCGGCACGTTTGCCTCCGCCGCCGACTGGGACGGCTACGTGCGTTAGGCCCTGGTCGCGCGCCGGTCGCGCGCCGGTCGCGGCGCGGCGCCGGCGAGGTGCCCCTCGTCAGCGGATCGCCTCGTCAGCGGATCGAGCCTTGGCACACGACGGCGAGCAACCCGCAAGCCGCGAAACATCAAACAGACGTTTCAGAATCGTGTGGTCTCAAGGTGTTGCCGGAGATTCTCGCGCTTTGTCTCCGTTGTGGTCGGATTATGCCGCCGGCCGCTCCCACA
Organism: uncultured Myxococcales bacterium; assembly: GCA_937915965.1. Lineage (GTDB taxonomy): Bacteria > Myxococcota_A > UBA9042 > UBA9042 > UBA9042 > CALGHC01. Next base: position 881 of record CALGHC010000198.1, on the reverse strand, counting down.
TCGCCTCGACCAGCTTCAACACCGAGGGCTGCTGGTGAATCAGCGTCAGAATGGCGACCAACGGCTCGCTTGGGATCTTCCGGCCGCTCCGCAGCCGTGACAGATAGCCCCGCGAAAGGCCCAGGTCGCGTTCGATGCGGTCGGCGTCCTTCGCAGCCGGCAGCACGGCCCGCACCCTGGCAAGCAGCTCCTGCCGGTACACGACCTCCAACGCCGCGTCGATCCGCTTGGCGTCGGCCGGCGTGAACCACCGCTCGCCGCAGTGATCGCACGTCCGCATCTCCAGATCCGCTGGGATCGGTAGGTTCGGGATGGTCTTGTAGCGGGTCGTCCGCCCCGGCTCGGCCTTGAGCACGACTTCGCCTTGAGAACACGCATGGCACTTCATGGTTTCACCGTTCCAGTGTTGGTCTTCAGCGGCCGTTCAAGCGGGTGCAACGAGACGACGATGAGCTCTTCCGGCGGATCGGTGTCCACCGTCACCTTGAAGTACCAGCCACTGCCCTTGATGGTGACGCCGTACACGTCGCACACGGTCGTCTGCCGCAGTGTCTCTGCGAACAGGCCTGCGTGCAGGCTTGCGATCACTTCAAGTGCGGCGGCCTTGGCCGCCTGGAAAGTCGGGACGACGCCTTGGCCTTCGTCTCCGTCAGCAAGATCTGGCCCGCTGACGCGAGACGCTGGACGTGGGTGATGTCCCAGTACGGCTTCTTGGCCTTCATCCGGCCTCCTGAAGCTCAAGGTACGTGTACTGGGTTCACGCGCCAAGGTGATTCTGGCGCCTGGGACCGCGTCGGCCGACGATGAGGGCTGTCACTCCGAGAAAACCTCTGCGACCGTCCGCCTCGCCCGCGCGCCGGCAGCGCCCGTCACCAATCGTA
>CALGHC010000197.1 GCA_937915965.1 uncultured Myxococcales bacterium | reverse complement strand
GGTGGCACCGTCGCCACGGCCGCCGCCGGGCTGAACGCCCGCGCGAGCCGTGTCGATTTCGACGGTAGCGTCCTGTGGTCCAAGGAGGTCGGCGGCGCGCAGAGCGACGAGAGCGCCCTGGCGATCGACACGCGCTCAAGCGGCAGCGTGATCCTCGCGGGCTGGTCGGCGGCTGCCGGTGCCAAACGCCAGGGTCTGGTGATCCGCCTGAGCAGCTCGGGCCAGTTCGTCTGGCAGAAGGAGGCCGGCGGCGCGGGCGACGACCAGCTCGACGCGGTGCGCTTCCTCGATGACGCCGGCGTGCTCGCCGCGGGTGCCAGCGCGGTCGGCTCGCAGCGGGCTGGCTGGCTGCTGCGCCTCGATCCGACCGGCAAGATCCTGTGGCAAAAGACGATCCCCGGCGCGACCGCGCGTGGCGTGCACGCGATGCTGCGCCACGCCGACGGCAGCCTGTCCCTCGCCGGTGGCGCCGCGGTCGGTCCCGGCGAGGTCGCCTGGCTGGTGCGCACCGACGCCGACGGTCTGCCGACCTGGCAGCGCGAGGCCAAGGTCCAGGGGCAGGCGCGCGCGCTACTCGAGGCCCCGGGTGGCAACCTCTTCGTCGGCGGTACGGTCGACACCTCCGGCGCCAACGCCGACGCCTGGCTGGCCCGCTTCGACGCCCTGGGCAACCGCCAATGGCAGCGCGAGCGCGATGGCGGCGAGGCCGACGAGGTCGCCGCGATGGCCATCGACTCGACCGGTGCCTTGGTCGCCGTCGGCGCGCGTCTCGTCGACGGCAAGCATCACGGTCTGGTGATCCGCGCCGACGCCTGGGGCCACACCGGCTGCGGCGAGGCGGGCCTCTGTCTGGCCATCGCGGCCACAGAGTGCGACGACCAGGCTGCCTGCACCGCGGATGACTGCCACCCCCAGCAGGAGTGCTTGCACCAGGCCGACGACGACTTCAACTGTGATCCCAACGACGGCTGCTCCTACGAGGGCGTGTGCGCGGCGGGCAGCTGCGAGCCGGGGGCGACTGGCCGCTTGCACATGGCCACCTACAGCGACTCGCGCCCCTGGAAGCTGGTCGGCGCCGCACCTGGGCCAGCCGGCGGCGTCGTCGTCGCCGGACACACCACAAAGCCGGGCCTCAACAACGAGCTGCAAAACATCGTCGCCGCCCGCCTCAATGCGGCCGGCGAGGTCGTCTGGAAGAAGGACGTCTTCGTCGGCGATGGCTTCTGGCTGTACGACTATCGCATCCAGGCGCGCGGTATCGCCGCACGCCCAGATGGCGGCTACGTCATCGCTGCACGCCAGGATACGACGCCGGCCTCGTTTGCCGACAGCCCCAAGTGGGTCGCCCGTGCCCTCGCCATCGACGCCGACGGCAAGCTCCTGTGGCCCGCCAAGGACGACAAGACCGCCTTCGAGAAGACCTGCCAGGGTTCGAGCGACGTCGGCGCCGTGGTCGCCTACCTCGACGGAACCTACGGGCTCGTCGGCACCTGCAACCTCAGCGCGCGCGCGTGGCGCTTCACCGCGAGCGGCGCGATCACCTGGAACGTCGATGCCACCAAAGAGCTCAGGAAGCAGACGGCCCAGGGGGGCGCCGTGCGCGGCGACGGACTCCTGGTGATTGCCGGAGACGCCCTGGTTGGCGGCAGCGTCGACGCAGACGGCCTGATCGCCGCCATCGACAACGACGGCGTCCTTCTGTGGCAGCGTCGCGTCGACGGCGGCGGTGACGATCGCCTCGCGGCGGTCGCGTTCACCGCCGGGGGCCAGATCCGCGCCGCAGGCAGCCACAGCGAAGGCGGCAAGCCGACCTGGTGGCTCGTCGGCGCCGACGATGCCGGCGACGTCATCTGGCAGACGCGAGGGGCGCTGGGTGTCGACAGCTACGCGCCCACCGGGCTGGCCGTGCTCGCCAGCGGCGCGCTGATGGTCTCGGGCACCCACGGCGCCGGCATCGTCGATCACGCCTGGTTGATGCAGACGGACGGCACGGGCAACGTCGTGTGGCAGCAAAGTCACAAGGTCGCCTTGTCGACCCGCGCTGGCCAGGCGCCTGCGCTGCTGACTGGCAATGGCGACATGGTGATCGCCGGTGACGCCGACGTCGCGGGAGTCGATCAGGGCATGGTGTTGGTCGCCGAGCGTTGGGGTCACGTCGGCTGCGCCGCGGCCGGAGTCTGCCTGGCCAAGGGCTCGGACGGCTGCGGCGATGACGATCTCTGTACGCTCGATGCGTGCGAAGGCGAGACAGGCTGCGTGCACGCCGTCCACCCATGCGACGACGGCGACATGTGCACTGGCGATGACTGCAAGGCCGACGGCGGTTGCGTCTCGGCCGCGCTCGAGTGCGACGACGGTGCACCCTGCACCATCGACGGCTGCGATGTGATCGCTGGCTGCAGCCACGACGCTTTCGATTGCGACGACGGCAACCCCTGCACCAAGGACAGCTGCGAGGTCGACGCGCAGTGTGACGGCCTGTGGCTGGCGGGGCGCTGCACCGTCGCCAGCAAGCCGAACGGCGCCGTGTCGTGGCTGCAGGTGCGGGCGCATTGCCAGTCGATCGGCCGCGACCTGCCCATTGTCGCCACCCCGGCGGCGAACGCCGCCATCCTCGAGCTCTCGAACGCCACCTGCGGCGCCGGCGCCCGAACCTGGATTGGCCTGTACGATCCCGATGTCGATTACAACTACGAGTGGCTCGACGGCACACCGCTCGACTGGACCACGTGGGCCGACGGATACCCCAAGGTGAACCCGCTGTTGTCCGTCGCTCAGCTATGGGCCGACGGCACCTGGTTCAGCAGCAGCAAGACGCAGGTGCTGGCCAGCATGTGCCGGGTCTGCGAAGGCCTGCCACCGTCAGCCTGTGGCCACGAGGCGCTGGCCGATGGCACGACCTGCGGCGGCGGCAAGTCGTGTCAGGCGGGCGCGTGTCAGTGACCGGCGACGGACGCTCTAGCCGCTGGGGTCGCGTACTTTGCTCAGGGCCATGCGCACGAAGCGCGACTTGACCTGTTCGCTGGCCAGCGCGCGTTCGGCCGCGGGCAACCGGACGATCGCCTGGATCGCCCGGTTCAAGAAGCCGTGGCCGCGGCTCTCGCCCTGGTCGATCAGCAGATGGGCGAGGCGGCCGCGCTCGATCGACATGCGGATGACCCGTTCGATCGAGTTCACCGGCACGTGGCTGCGCTCGGCGCGCCGGACCATGGTGAGCGCGCCCTTGCGGCACGCGCCGGCGCAGACGCCGCAGCCGATGCACTGATCCTTGTCGAAGATCGGCCGAATGACGTTGCGCCGCGACGAGGGCACCCGCCGGGCCTGCAGCGTGACCGCCGTCACCGGGCAGGCCCGGCTGCAGAGGTTGCAGCCGATGCAGCGCTCG
>CALGHC010000196.1 GCA_937915965.1 uncultured Myxococcales bacterium | reverse complement strand
GCGGTGGCGGGATGCCGCCAGCGCGCGACGGCGGCGGCGAGGCTGCCACGCCGATCGTGCCCCCGCAGTGGCCACAGAAGCGGAACTCGACGGGATTGTGAGCCCCACATGCCGGGCACGGTCGCGTCGCCATGAACCTCTCCCACCTTCTGGGCACACCACCGGGCGTTCGGCCCGCGGGTCGCGATGTGCATTCAGCCGCTCCGGCGACCACAGGTAGCAGCGCCACTTGCAGTGTCGCCTCCCTGCTGCCGGAGCGGCCGTAGGTTTCCACGACGTCGCCCCCCGCGCAAGCACCTGCATCATCGAGCCACGCGGCATCGGAGCGCTTCGGGCTATCTGCTGGCGCGAAGCGGCCGGCGACCTACAATCGAGGGGCCATGGCAAAGAACGCCGACAGGTCCAGTGCGCCACGAGCCGTCCCTCCTCAAGGGCGGACGCGGCTGCGTCGCTGGTTGCGGCGCCTGCTTGCTGTCGGGCTCATTGGAGCCGCGATGGCGATCGGTGGCGGCGCGGTGGTCTTCTACACCCTGGACGCGCGCCTCCCAGACGTCTTCTCGTGGCAAGCGTATACCCGCATCGCCCGAGAACCCTCGCGGGTCTATACCGCCGGTGGCGAGCTGCTCGCTCGCTTCGGCAGCGAGATCCGCACGGTCGTTCCGCGCGAGCGGATCCCCGACAGCCTGTTCTTCGCCCTGGTCTGCGCGGAGGATGCGGCCTTCTTTCACCACCCGGGCCTCGACGTGGCGGGTATCGCGCGGGCAGTTTGGGTCGATGTGCTCACGGGTCGCTACGCCCAAGGCGCGTCGACGATCACGCAGCAGTTCGCCAAGACGCGCTATCTGTCGGCCGAGAAGACGGTGACCCGCAAACTCAAGGAGCTGGTGCTCGCCCGCAAGCTTGAGCAAAAGCTATCGAAATACGAAATCCTCACGCTCTACGCCAACGAGATCTACTTCGGTCACGGGCGCTACGGCGTCGAAGAGGCCGCCCGTTTCTACTTCGGCAAATCGGCGAGCGGCCTCGACATCGCCGAGGCGGCGATGCTCGCCGGGGTGGTCAACGCGCCGGCACGTCTCTCGCCGCTGAGGCACCCCGAGGCGGCCCGCAGGCGACGCGCGTACGTGCTCGAACAGATGCGCCGGCGCGGCTACATCAACGAAGCCGACGCGACCCGTGCCGGACAGACACCACTGCCAACCACTGGCACGGACGAGACACGCAATCGGCTGGGACGCTGGTATGTCGAAGCCGCACGCCGAGAAGTGGTCGAGCGCTTCGGCAACGAGGCTCTCCGAAGTGCCGGCCTGCGCATCGAGGTCGCGTTGGACGCAGAGGTGCAGCGCGCGGCCGAAGATGCCGTCGCCAGCGGGCTCAAGCGCGTCGACCGGCGCTATCGCAGCGCCAGGCCGCTGCGGCACTACCAAAGCGAGGCGGACCTGCTCGCCGGTCTCGCGAGGCTCGAGCGTGGCCACCGCAAGCGGCCACTTCGAACAGGTCGGGTCGAGCTCGGCGTGGTGCTGCGCAATCTGCCGGACGAAGCGGCCTGGGAGATCGACCTCGGCGGCACCCTCGGTCGGCTGCCATGGGCGGCCGTGGCGCGCTACGCAGACGCGGACACCGGCCCAGACGCGGCGGACACCGGCCCAGACGCGGCGACCACGGCCGCGCCGATAGAGGGCTGGTCTCGCGGCGACCTCTTGCGCGTTTCACTGCGCACGCGGGTAGGCGAGTCCGACACGGCACCAGGCTGGTGGCTGCTTGCGCCAGAGATGGGGCCACAAGCCGCGTTGGTCGCGCTTGAGCCGCAGACCCGGCTGGTGCGCGCGCTGGTTGGCGGAGACGATTTCGGGCTGCACCCCTTCGACCGGGCCCGCCAGGCGGTGCGCCAGCCAGGATCGACCTTCAAGACCTTCGTCTACGGCGCGGCAATGGAGGCAGGGCTGGTGACGCCCGACACCCTGGTGGTCGACGAGAAGCGAACCTACGTCAGCCATGGCAGGCCCTGGTCGCCGCGCAACTACAGCGGCGATTGGGACGGCAAGGAGCACACGGTGCGCGACGCGCTCGCCCGGTCGGTGAATTCGATCGCCGTCGAGGTTGCCCAGCGGGTCGGCCCAGAGCGGGTCGCCGACTTCGCCCGCCGATTGGGCATCACCAGCCCGCTCTCGGTCGATCTGCCGCTGGCCCTGGGCGCATCGGGAGTACGACCGATCGAGCTTGCGAACGCCTACGCGACCATCGCCGCCGAGGGCATCTACGCGACCCCGATCTTCGTTACCCGCGTCGCCGACAAGGCCGGCCAGACCCTCTTCCTCGCGCCCCGCGACGGTGGCACGCGGGTCGTCTCCGAAGCGGTGACCCGGGCGCTGACGGACATGCTCGGAGAGGTGGTGCGCAGAGGTAGCGGTCGCCACGCCGCAGTGGGTCGGCCGGTGGCGGGCAAGACGGGGACCACCAACCGCAGCCGCGACACCTGGTTCGTCGGATTTTCGCCGCGGCTTGTTGCGGCGACCTGGGTGGGGCACGACGACCGAAAGCCCATGCCGAATGGCACCGGTGGCTCCCTTGCGCTGCCAATCTGGGCGAACTTCATGCGACAGGCGCTCGATCGGGTGCCAGTCCTGCCGCTGCCGCGCCTGCCTCACGTGCTCGGTGCGCGCGCCGAACCCCAACCGCTAGAGACGGACCCCGAAGAGGGCGCGAGCGCATTGGGAGACGAGCCACTGCCACTAGCCGCCGAGGCCGCCAATCGGCCGCCAACCAGCGAGCCGGGGACGGGCACCGCAACGGCGAGCGGTGAAGCCGGCGAGCCGAGCGTGGAGGACGAGGCGCTCGAATCTGCGACCCAGTAGCGGTCGGCGCGTAGCTGGCCCTGCGGTGCCGATCAGCTCGGGACGACTCGGAAGAAGTCCTTCAACTCACTGCGTTTCGCACGCTTGTGGTTGAGAATCTCTTGACGAGACGCGACTGCGCCGGCGAGGTCGGCGTAGAGCTTGGTCTGCTCGGAGTCGGGTGCGTCAACGGCGATTGGCCTGCCGGAGTCGGCGGCGGGCGACACGGCGAGATCGATCGGCAGGCGGCAGAGCAGCTCGACGCCCATGGCGGCGCAGTGATCTGGCGCGCGGCTCTGGCCAAAGATCGGGTAGTCCTTGCCGTTATCGGGGCAATGGAACCAGGCCATGTTCTCGACGAGTCCGAGGATGTCGATCTTGAGCATGCCGAACATCCGCACGGCTCGTGTGACGTCGGCAAACGCAACGTCTTGCGGAGTTGCGACGACAACCGCCCCGGACATCGGGATCGCCTGGCTCAGACTCAGGACCACGTCGCCGGTCCCCGGCGGAAGGTCGACGATCAAGTAGTCAAGGTCGCCCCAGGCGACATCCTCAACGAACTGCTGCACCGCCCTGCCGATCATGGGTCCGCGCCAGACGACCGCTTCGTCCGCGGGTACCAGCAGCCCCATCGACATGAAGCGGATGCCGTGCGCCTCGATGGGGATGAGCTTGCGGTCCTCGTCGACGGCAGGGCGCGCGCTGGCGACCCCGAGCATCATCGGCACACTGGGACCGTAGATGTCAGCGTCGAGCAGACCGACCGCCGCTCCGGTGCGTGCGAGCGCAACGGCGAGGTTGACCGAGACCGTCGACTTGCCGACGCCGCCCTTGCCGGCGCCCACGCCGATGATGTTCTTCACACCCGGCAGGCGGTCGCCCTGTGGCGTCGTCGGCTTGGCGACGACTGCGTCCATGGTGAAGTTGATCTGGCTCACGCCGTCGACGGCGGCCACGGCCTCGGTGGCTTCGCGCTGGATGCGCTCCTTCATCGGACAGGCGGGCGTCGTCAGCACGATTCGGCCGGTGACGGCGCCATCATCGCCCACCTCGAGGTCCTGGATCATGCCTAGGGCGACGAGGTCCTTGTGAAGATCGGGGTCCTGCACGGTCGACAGCGCGGCCAGGACCGCTTCGCGCGTGAGCTTCGCCATGAATCACCTGCTCTGTTTCGGGCGTCGTTGGCGACGCGGGGTGGACGATATAGGGACGGGTCCCGAGGGTGTCAAACCCGAACGGCTCGGACCCGCGCAAGTGCTGGACAATGGCCCGGCGGCGAGGCGGTCCGGCGCCTGTCGCTGCTGCCGTCGGCCACGCGGATGTTTGACACCCGATTGAGCGCGTCTCTACGATGCCGCGGCGCCTGGGCGCGCGGGGGGAGGGAGCTCGATGAGTGGTCCAGCCAGTGAGAGACCGCGCGACGACGGCGGCGAGCCGCCCATCTACCTCGACAACCACGCGACCACGCGCGTCGACCCGCGGGTAGTCGCTGCCATGCTGCCGTGGTTCGAGACGGACTACGGCAACGCCGCGTCGACGTCGCATGTCTTTGGCCGACGCGCCGCCGACGCGGTCGAGCGCAGTCGAGCCGATCTCGCGGCCGCGGTCGGCGCGCATCCCAGCGAGGTGGTATTCACCTCTGGCGCGACCGAGAGCGACAACACCGCGCTCGCCGGGGTCGCCCGCGCCATGCGCGAGCGCGGCGATCACATCGTCACGGTCGTCACCGAGCACAAGGCGGTGCTCGACACCTGCAGCCAGCTGGAGCGAGAGGGCTTTCGGGTCACGCGGCTACCTGTCGACGGCGATGGTCTCGTCGACCCGGCCGATGTCGCCGCCGCCGTCGAGGCGCGGACGATCCTGGTGGCTGTCATGGCGGTCAACAACGAGACAGGCGTCGTTCAGCCATTTGCCGAGATCGGAGCGATTTGCCGCGAAAGGGACGTGCGCTACCTGTGCGATGCGGCGCAGGCGGTCGGCCGTATCCCGGTGGACGTCGAAGCACAGCAAATCGATCTGCTCGCATTCACCGCCCACAAGCTGTACGGCCCCAAGGGGATCGGTTGTCTGGTTGTGCGGCGCGCCAACCCAAAGGTGGTCCTTGAGCCTCTGATCCACGGTGGCGGCCACGAGCGCGGCATGCGTTCGGGCACGCTGAGTGTCCCTCTGATCGTCGGTTTCGCGACGGCAACCAGGCTCGCGGTTGCTGAGATCGACGACGAGATTGCCCGCATAGGCGCCCTGCGAGAGCGCCTCTGGCTCGGGCTGAATGGGCGCATCGAAGCGATCCACCTCAACGGCCACCCAGAGCGACGGGTCGCCGGCAACCTCAACATCGCCATCGATGGGATCGAGGCCGGCGATCTGCTGGTCTCGCTGCCCGGACTGGCCGCTTCGCCCGGCGCAGCCTGCAACTCGGCGTCGCCCAAGCCGAGCTACGTGCTCGCCGCGATGGGACTCGACCTGCGGCGCTGCTTCGCGTCGGTGCGTTTCGGCATCGGCCGATTCACCACCGAGGCCGAGATTGACCGCACCATCGTGCTGGTCAGCGAGATGGTCGCCAGCCTCCGCGCTCGCTCGCCCCTGTGGGAGATGAAGAAGCAAGGCGTCGATATCAGCCAGATCCGTTGGTAGGCGAGAGACTGCGATGAACTTCGCCGACGGTGCCACACCGCCTCCAGATCCCGAGCCCAGCGAGGACGCACGCGCGCGGCCGCACGACCTCGCCGCCCGTGCCGAGGCAGCCCACCTTGGTCTGCGCGCCTGTCGGCTTTGTCCGCGCCAGTGCGGCGTCGATCGGCTCACCTCAAGCCGCGGTGCCTTCTGCCGCCTGGATGCCCAAGCCTGGGTCTACAAGGAGCTACTCAGCGTCGGCGAAGAGCAGCCGCTGGGGCCGACGTGGCTGATCGATCTGGGCGGTTGTTCGCTGCGATGCCTGTTTTGCAGCGAGTGGGCCCATGTGGCCGACCCGCAGCGGCGGCCCGCCGTGCCCCTGCGCGGCGCCTGGTTGATCGACCGCGCCCGCTCGCACAAGGCCGCGGGCGCGCTCTCCGTCTCGTTTGTTGGCGGCGACCCGACAGTCAGCCTGGCCGCCGTGCTCGACATGCTCGCGCGACAACCAAGCGACGCCTGGCTGCCCGTCGTGTGGAATTGCAATGGCTGGCTTTCGACGCAGGCCCGCGAGCTGCTCGCCGGCGTGGTGGCCTGCTGGATCATCGACCTGAAGTTCGGCCCACACGGATGTAGCTCACGTCTCGCCGGCGCGGCTGGCATCGACAACCACGCCGAGGTCGCGGCCTCGCTCGACTTTGCCATCGCTGAGTCACCGCTGGAGTCGAACCTGCCCCCCCTGATCGTCCGCCACCTCGTGATGCCAGGTCACCTGACGTGTTGCACCCGTCCCGCCCTCGACTGGCTCGCCAGACGTCATCCCGACACGATGGTGAACGTGATGACCGGCTACCTGCCGCTGGGTCCAGCGGCTACCGGACGGCTGCGGGCCGCGGGGGAGCTGCACGGTCGCCTGACCGGGAGCGAGCGTGACGCCGCCGTCTCGCATGCCCGACAGCGATTCGATCGAGTCTTGGTCGACGGTCGACCCGACGGGGCGCCGCCGAGACGACTTGGTCGCGGTTGAAGCTACTGGTCGGTGAAGCAGTCGACGAACTCGGTATTGCAGGACTGCTGGATGCACTGTCCCTCACAGGTCGAGTTGCCGTTACATTCTGAGCAGTTCGCGGTCATGCAGTCGGCTAGGGCGTCGAGCTTGGTGGCGGCCGCCGGGGTGGCCTGGCCGATGCAGTCAAATCCGCAGTTGCCGTCACCCGAGCAGCCATCCGTGCACTGCAAGACTTCGGCGCAGCTCAGGTTCCCCGATCCGTAGCATGCGGCGATCTCACCCATACAGCTGTCTGTCTGCGGCTGGCTGACGCAGCCGACGAAACCGGCCAGGGCTTTTTGCGCCGACGGTGTCGCGTTGGCGTAGCACAGCGCCGCGATCGTCAGCATCTTGCCCTCGTATTGTGAGAAGCACCCGAAAGTCTGGGCACAATCGATCTTGCCGGACTGCCCTGAGCTGATGCAGGAGAAGAACTGGTTGGTGCAGTACTTGCCCAGGCAGGCCTCCACGCACTTGCCCTCAGTCTGACCGGCGCACAATGGCACACAGGTCTCGACCAAGCACGCGTGCAGTGGCTCGTACAACCAGTTGGCATACTGCGAACCGACCGCTGCAGCTTGGTCGATACAAGCGACCGTCGGGTTGTATCCACACGACTCGATCGTGAGCAGATAGAGATCTGTACAGCTCGCGACAGCGCCGCCATAGATATCGCCGCTGTCAGGGAACGTCGCGTCGTCGAATCCCTGCCAATCGGACCCCGAGACGGCATCCCCGCTGTCGGCGCCGGCGTCGACAGGGGGGACGTCGGCGCCCGTGTCCTCGACCGAGCCCGAGTCCTCGACGGAGCCCGTGTCCTCAACCGCGCCCGTGTCCTCAAACGTGTCTGCGCCGCCGTCCGGGCTCGGGCCCGTGTCCACGACCGCATCCATGCCCGAGTCCAGGGCCGGGCCCGAATCCACGCCGGCGTCCGAGCCGCTATCCGGAGCAGTGGCTGTGTCCAGGCCCGAATCGACGACCGCGTCGACGCCACCACCAGTTTCGGCGATCACATCCATACCGGTACCACCGTCCGCGACAGCGTCCGCACCCATGCCCGTGTCCGTGACCGCGTCGGCGCCCGCCCCGCCATCGGCCAGCGCGTCCGAACCTGGCTTCGTATCCAGGTCCACATCCGGGCCTGCGCCGGCGTCCGCTGCGTCGTCTGCGCTCGCGCTCCCGTCCTCGGCCGCGTCCGTTCCGCCCGCGGCGTCCGGGCCCCCAGCGACGTCCGGGCCGCCTGGGGCATCTGTTCCCATGGCTGCATCGGCCGTCGCGGCATCGGCTCCAGACCGGCCGCCGACCACGTCCGCCCTCGGCGGCGTCCAGGTGTCGACGTGAATCACCCGTGTACCGGTCGCGTCGGCGCCACCGGAACTGGGGTCGCCGCCGCCGCTGCCAGGTGCCAGGGCCGCAAACCCTGGCTCGCTGAGCGCCTCGCTCCAGTCGGTACAGGCAGTCATCGGCGCCAGGGCGAAGATCAGAGCGGCGGCGATGAAGACGCGGCGGCGAGGCTTCATTCGGAGCTCCCGTGCACCCAGGTGATCTTGGCGCGAGTCCGGCGGCCAGGTCTGTCGCGCACGACTAGCTCAATGCACCGCAGAGAGGTGCGATGTTCGAAGCACGCTTCCGGTATGCGCAAGCCGTCGGCTCGCGCTCAGAACGGTTTCGCCGCCTTGATCACGCCACTGGCGCGGCGGCCTTGGGCCTTGGTCTTGCGTTTTTCCAGACGGGTGTCGACCTGACGAGCCAGTCTCAGCAAGGCAGCGTCGACTGCCTTGACCAGATCTTCCTCGCGACCGCGGCCGACGAATTCATCCTTGCCAGCCAAGGTGACCGTCGCCTCGAAGCCGATAGGCAGCTCCTCAAGGACCGCCCTCGCGACAACGGGCTTTCCCCACCGCTGTTCGATCTTCTCGAGCTTCTTGCTGAGGTGCTTGGAGACCAGCCCCTCCACCTCAAGCGCCTTGCCTTCCATCCCGGGCTTCGTCACCACAGTCAAGTCCATGGACGCCTCCGTACACGGTCGCCTGCCTCGCGCAGGACGCCGACGCGAGCATAGCGCAGGTGCGCGCAGGCGTCATCGATCGATCCGCGAACCCGCCATCTTCGATTGGCTTGGGCCGGCACGGCGGGCGAGAAGCGGTGGCACGACGACGAAAAGGAGGCTGCGGTCGCCGGTGACGACTCAGGCGACGACCCAGGGCCGCTTGCCGTCGAGAAGGGCCTGCAGATCGGCTTTCTGCGCCTGCTGCTGGTTGGCCACCTGCTCGTTGACGAGGGCGTCGTAGGCGGGACGCTCGATCCGGCGCAACACGCCAACGGGGACGGGGAAATCCGGCCCAATCATCCGGGAGAGGAGGAACGCCCGCGTCGGATCCGGGTCGCTGGCATCGTGGACCCAAAGGTCGGCTTCCCCCAGCCTGCCGCCACCGAACTTCACGACCTCGGGGCGCAGGCCAACGAGGCGAATTCCACGGTCGCGCTGGGCGCCAAAGACCATCGGCTGGCCATCGACGAGATGGATCGTGCGGTCGGGGCGCACGTCCTTTCCAGAGATATCCGCCCAGGCGCCGTCGTTAAAAATATTGCAGTTTTGTAGAACCTCGATCAGAGCCGCGCCACGGTGGGCGGTCGCCGCGGCGAGCACCTCCTGCATGACGAGAGCGTCGACGTCGATCGTTCGGGCGATGAAGCTCGCCTCAGCACCGACGGCGACAGAGATTGGATTGAACGGGTGGTCGAGGGAGCCCTGCGGCGACGACTTGGTCTTCTTTCCGATCTCTGAGGTGGGTGAATACTGCCCCTTGGTCAGGCCATAGATGCGGTTGTTGAAGAGGACGATCCGCAGATCGACGTTGCGGCGCAAGACATGCACGAAGTGGTTGCCACCGATCGACAGCGCGTCGCCGTCGCCGGTCATGACCCAGACCTGCATGTCTGGCCGAGCGATCTTCAAGCCCGTAGCGACCGCCGGGGCTCGGCCGTGGATGGTGTGGAATCCGTACGTCTCCATGTAGTACGGAAAACGCGACGAACAGCCGATACCTGAGATGAACGCAACTCGCTCCGGGGGCACCCCCTGCTTGGCGAGAGCGCGCTGCACGCCAGCGAGGATCGCGTAGTCGCCGCATCCCGGGCACCACCGCACCTCCTGGTTGGAGGCAAAGTCCTTGGGCTTGAACGTGCGTGGCGATGCGGCTTCCGTGTTCGTCACCATGCTGCATCTCCTGTCCCTGGGCGTGCTGACGCGGAGCCGCAGCGCCAGGCCCGTGGCCCAATCAGTCGGCCCGACGGTTCAGTCGGTCAGACAGTCAAGAATGGCGCCTTCAAGCTCGCCGACCGGCAGTGGCAGGCCGTTGATGCGGTTGAAGGCCCGACCGTTGAAGTCAAAGTGCCCGCGCAAGACGCGATACAGCTGACCACCGTTGATCTCCGGCACGAGAACGGTGCGAAAAGCGCCGAGCAATGGGCCGAGATCCTTGGGTAGTGGGTTGAGCCAGCGCAGGTGGATGTAGGAGACGCGACGCCCCAGCGCCTGCAGCCCCTGAACGGCGGTCAAGCAGGTACCCCAGGTCGAACCCCAGGCGACGACCAGCACGTCGCCATCTCGTTCACCGATGACTTCCAGGGGCGGGAGATCGTCAGCGATGCCTTCGATCTTGGCCTGCCGCAGCCCGGTCATGTGCTGGTGGTTCTCCGGATCGTAGGAGATGTGGCCGCTGCCATCCCACTTTTCCAACCCACCAAGGCGATGCTCCAGCCCCGGCGTGCCCAGTCGCGGCCACGACCGAGCCAACGTCTTCGCGTCGCGGGCATAGGGCTGAAAGCCGGCGTCGCCCAGACCGTCGGCGCTGTCCAGGTCAGGCACGTCAACGCGCGGCAGGTCTTCGACTTGAGGAATCAACCACGGTTCCGCGCTGTTGGCGACCGACCCGTCCGACAACAAGATCACAGGGGTCATGTACGTGACCGCGACGCGCACGGCCTCAAACGCCGCGTCGAACGCGTCGGCCGGCGAGCGGGCCGCCAACACCGGCAGGGGCGACTCGCCGTTGCGGCCGTAGAGAGCCTGCAGCAGGTCGGCCTGCTCGGTCTTGGTCGGCAGGCCCGTCGACGGGCCGCCGCGTTGCACGTCGACGATGACCATCGGCAGCTCGACCATCACGGCCAGGCCAATCGCTTCGGCCTTCAACGCCAGTCCGGGCCCCGAGGTGCCCGTCACGGCGATGTGATTGCCGAAGGCCGCGCCGATCGAGGCGGCGACCGCGGCGATCTCGTCCTCTGCCTGAAAGGTCCGCACGCCAAAATGTTTCATGGCCGCGAGTTGATGGAGGATCTCCGTCGCTGGCGTGATCGGGTACGAGCCATAAAAGAGCGGCCGGTCCGCACGCTGCGCCGCCGCGACCAGACCCAGCGCGACTGCCTCGTTGCCCGTGACGTTGCGATAGCGACCCGCCGGGATCGGTGCGCGCGGCACGTGGTAGCGGATCCGGAACAGGTCGGTGTTCTCGCTGAAGTCGTATCCCGCCCGCAGGACGCGCACGTTGGCGTCGCGATAGCGTTCCTTCGCCTTGCCGCCAAACCGACGCGCGATGCCGTCGATCGGAACGGCGAGGTCTCGGTCGTAGAGCCAGCACATCATGCCGAGGGCAAAGAAGTTCTTGCTACGCTCGACCTCCTTGGCGGTCAGGTCGGTGTCGGCGAGTGCGTCGCGCGTCAGGCGGGTCAGATCGACGGGAAAGACCTGGTAGTCCGCAAGGCTGTCGTCGTCGACCGGGCTGCCGTCGTAGCCGGCCATCTTGAGGTTGCGCGCGGAGAAGGCGTCGGTGTTGATGACCAGAAGGCCGTTGGGCTTGAGACCTGGCAGGTTCTTGGCGAGCGCCGCTGGGTTCATCGCGACCAGGACGTCGACCAGGTCCCCCTGGGTGTGGATCGAGCGGCTAGCGAAGTGGACCTGGAATCCGGACACACCTGCCAGCGTACCCGCAGGGGCACGAATCTCGGCGGGAAAGTCCGGAAAAGTGACGGTGTCATTGCCGGCGAAGCTCGCCGCAGCGGTGAACTCGGTGCCCGTGAGCTGCATGCCGTCGCCGGAATCGCCGGCGAATCGAATCACGACCGATTCGAGCGTCTCGGAGGCGGACCTGCCTTCGGGATGCGGCTCTCCGTCGGGGGGCTGCTCCTGATCCCGCTGCGCGGATGGCATGTCTGTGCTCCCTGTCGACCGGCATCGCTACGGTCCCAGCCGCTCGCCGTGGTGCGCCGGCAGGCGCCAGCCCCCGGCTGTTGCTGCGGATCGCCGGGCGGCAGTGTGCACCCTTCGCGAGAAGGTTCAAGGTTGCACGCTGGTCTATGCATTGATTCTAGCTAGTTGTTGGCAACGAACAGGTCAGACGCCGGCCTTGCCGCGACTCGCATCGCGGATCCGCGCTTTCTGCCGGCGGCTCTGGCGGCGCTCGGCTCCGTCAGTCGACACGCCAGCGACGGCGGCGGCCTCGATCGACTCCTCGAGGGAGACGCTCTTGTGGCCTCGCACCAGCAGCGGCACGCCGATCACAAAGACCACAACGACAGCCGCCAGGATGATCAACTCTCGTGAGAATTCGAGTTCCATCTACATAGACTCCCTGCGCCCCAGGGGAGCGCGCGTTCAAGCGTTCTCAGCGCCTCGTCAGCTGCCCTCGATGGCGCCGTCGACCTCGCCAACCAGTGGGCGCCAGGTAGTTCCGTCGGCGCCGTCGCGGATCTCGACGCCACAAGCAGCGAGGCGTCCACGTAGCTCGTCGGCCTTGGCCCAGTCACGAGCGCTGCGTGCGGCGACTCGCTCTTCAACCATCGTCTCGATCTCGGCGAGTCGTTCACTGCCAACCGGGAAGAGACGCAAGCGAATCCCGTCGAGGATCGCGTCGGCGATATCGACTGGCCGGTGCTGGAACACGCCGAGTAACTCGCCGACCTCGACGAAGAGCGCCCGCACCGACCGCACGATGGCCAGGTTTGCGGCCACCTTGGGCTTGTGCAACGCCACCGACAAGGCGCGGATCGGCTCGCTTAGCGCGGCCAACGCACGTGGCGTGTGGAAATCATCGGCGAGTGCCTCAAGAATCTGGGCACGCGCAGTGGTCACCACCTCGGGTTCTGCCCCAGTCGCCACCGCGGCGCGGCGGCCGAGGACCTCGTCGGCGGCAGCGAGCTTCTCGTAGACGGACAGCACGCGCCGTGTCGATTCCTCCAGCGCCTTGTCGGAGAAGTTGATGCCGTGCTGGTAGTGTGTCGTCAGCAGGAAGTAGCGCAGCGCCTGGGGATGGTACGTAGCGAGCACATCGCGAATCGTGAAGAAGTTGCCCAACGACTTGGCCATCTTCTCCGAGTCGATCGTGACGAAGCCGTTGTGCAACCAGTAGCGACAGAAAGGCGAGTGGGTCGCGGCTTCGGACTGTGCGATCTCGTTCTCGTGGTGTGGAAAGACCAGATCAGCGCCGCCGCCGTGGATGTCAAAGGTCGTGCCGAGCTGGTGCATCGACATCGCAGAGCACTCGATGTGCCACCCAGGTCGGCCGACACCCCACGGCGAGTCCCACGAGGGCTCATCGGGTTTGGCGGCCTTCCACAGCGCAAAGTCGGCCGGGTGTTGCTTGCGCGGATCGTCGCTGACGCGGTCGGAGGCGAACGCTTGGTTGTCCTCGACCCGCCGTCCGGACAACTTGCCGTAGCCGGGAAAACTGTCGATGGAGAAGAAGACGTCCTGGCCGCCGAACTCGCTGTCGACGACGTAGGCGTGGCCCCGCGCCAGAATCTGCTCGACCAGGGCGACGATCTCTTCGATATGACCGGTGACCCGCGGCTCTTTGTCGGGGCGCTGGCAATCGAGTCGGTCGAGGTCCTCATGGAAAGCGGCGATGTACCGGTCGGTCAATTCGTTGACGGCGACACCGCGCTCGTTGGCGCGCTTGATGATCTTGTCGTCCACGTCCGTAAAGTTCCGGACATACGTAAGGTCGTAGCCGAGCTTGCGGATCACGCGCTGCATGACATCGAAGGCGATGTAGCAGCGCGCGTGACCGACGTGGCAGTAGTCGTAGACGGTCACGCCGCAGACGTACATGCCGACCTTGCCGGGCTCTCGGGGTTCGAACGCCTCTTTGCGCCGGGTCAGGGTGTTGTAGAGCCTGAAGGTCACTTGGAATTCCCCTGTTATGCGGCGCCCTGCCCCTGGACAGTGCCGAAGGGCGCCGGATTGTAGGGGCTCAGTGGAGTCCAGGCAAGCGCGCGCGCGGCTGAACGTTGGCCAGCGCGGTAGTGGGCCCGATGGCGTGGACAGGGGCGGACAGGGGCGGACAGGGGCGGACAGGGGCGGACAGGACCGGCCAAGGCGGGCGCAAGCGAAGCCCACCATTGACATGGGAGGGCGCCGGCTAGTAAGACCGCTTCGTCCGAAATGCCGTCGCGCACCCCGCCGGGCCATCGGATTTCACCAGGAGTTTCTGCTTCGTGAGACAGCGCACCGCCATCGCAGGCCAGCGTCGAAGCCGGGCTATCCCGTCGCTTGGCGCGACGCTCGTGGTGTTGGTGGTGGTGGCGGCCAACTGGTGGTGGTTCCTGTCCGCCGACCCCGAGCCGCAGCCCCTGGGTCAGATCGAGCGACTGCAGGCGATGCAAGACCAGGCGGTCGAGGC
This sequence comes from uncultured Myxococcales bacterium, assembly GCA_937915965.1. GTDB lineage: Bacteria > Myxococcota_A > UBA9042 > UBA9042 > UBA9042 > CALGHC01. The sequence goes on along the minus strand of CALGHC010000196.1, from coordinate 5,438 downwards.
CGAGCACTACGCGGTCGAACGGCAGGCTCGGTCAGCTGTCGCCGCCGCCGCACCGGCACCGAAAACGGTCGCCGCCCAGGTGAGCGCGGCCGAGGTCAACGAAGAACCTGCGCGCCCGGTGCCGGTACCCGTGTCGCGGTCGACGGTGATCGGCAGCGGCGAATCGCTTGAGGTCGCGCTCGGGCGCCTCTTCATCTACGGGGAGGCTGCCCGCGAGGTGGTCACTGCGTATCGTTCCGTGCGCAACCCGCGCCTGCTGCGCGCGGGCGAGCGGCTGTGGGCGCAATTCGAGAGCGCATCGCCGATGGACCCGCACGCGTTGATGCAGTTGGTGGTCGCGCCAGGTCGGAGTGGCGAGGGCGTGACTTTGACCCGAAAGGGCCACGACGGCGAGCTGTCATTCGACGCCAGAGAGGGCGGTCTGCCCGGATCCCTGAGCCGTCAGGCGCTGAGATGCGGCATCTCGGGCTCATTGACGGCCTCACTGACTCGCTGTGGCCACGGTGCCGGTCTCGCCCATCTCATCGCGCCGGTGTTGGAAGGGCGCCTCGACCTCTCGCGCGATCTGCGACCGGGCGACGAGCTGCGCGTCGTCTACGACGAGCTGGTCGCCGGCGAGGAGCATGTGCGCTACGAGACCGTGCTTGCGGTCGCCTGGAAGGGTGCGATCGACAGTTTCACCGCCCTGCGGTTCGCTCACGAGGGGAACAGCGTCGGCTGGTTCGACCCGGCGGGCCGCTCCATCGAGCCCATGTTCCTGCGTAGGCCGGTGCGCGACGGCCATATGAGTTCGCCGTTCAGCTTGGCGCGAATGCATCCGGTGCTGCACAAGCTCATGCCCCACCTGGGTGTGGACTACGCCGCGCCCACGGGCACTCCGGTGCTGGCGATCGCGGACGGGCGCGTCCTGACCCGTGGCCGTGGCCCGGTTGCCGGCAAGGTCGTGCGCGTCCAGCACGGCCGAAACTACCGTTCGGAGTATCTGCATCTGTCGCGGTTCGCGCGCGGCCTCAAGCCTGGATCGCGAGTCACCAAGGGACAGGTCGTCGGCTTCGTCGGCTCGACCGGTCGCTCAACGGGTCCGCATCTCCATTTGGCGGTCAAGAAGGCGGGACGCCACATCGACCCGCTCGAGGTGGTCGCGCTTGAGGGCACGCCCGTCGCGCCGCGCGATCGGAAGGCTTTCGAACAGCAGGCCGAGGACGTGCTCAGGCTCCTCGAAGCGCTGGATTCAAGCAAGACGAACGCGGACGCGTCCTAGTCCGCACGCCGCGCGCCTCAGCCCCGTCGCAGCGGCGAGCGCCACAGGCGGCCGAGGACGTCGCAAGCCCACCAGACCATGCTGTTGGGATCGGGCCCGCCGGCCGGCACGCCCAATCGCCGCGGAACCGGCCCTCGGTCACGCGCGGCGGCACCATCCCAAGAGGCGACGCTGGTGACACGCCCGCCGAAGTCGGCGGTGGCGATGCCCCAAGCATCGAGCAGCTCGGCGCCATCGACGTCAGCAAGGGCACAAAGGCGGCTGCGCACCTCCGCAGTGGCCCGTACCGAAGTGTCTTCCCACGGGAGGCGCAGTGACGCGAGGTGGGCGGAGCACCGGCCATCCGACCCGACCAGCCACGTGCAGGGGGCCGCCCCGGGCCAGAGTCGCCACGGAGCTTCCGAGTCGCCGATCGCGTCGAGGTGCACGTCGGCTCCGGCGGCGGACAGCCGGGATCGGGCCACGGCCAGGGCGACAGCGGAGCGGTCGACCGACACAGAATCACCTCCCAACGCCGCGACGGCGACCGCGAGAGTGCCGGACCCTGCCATCGGATCGAGAGCCAACCCACCAGCTGGAAGCGAGGCGCGCACGATGCGAGTGAGCAGGGCGAGCGGCTTTTGGGTCGGGTAGCCAGTGCGCTCCGGGTCTCGGTTCGACAGCGTCTTGCGGACCAGCTCATCGGGCCAATCGCGCAGCAACGTGGCGTCGTCGTCGGTCGTGTCCGTCTCCCAGGTATCCGTCGCGATCTTGGGGCGACCAGCGAGCATCGATGACGTCGCGGCCTCATGGGGCGCATCGAAATAGTGTCGGGCGGGATCCCGGGCGTAGAAGTAGATCAGATCGTGTTTGCGCTGCAGCCGCCGGCGCGTCGAGCCGCCAAGCCCGTAGGCCCAGATGATCTCGTTGACCAGGGCGTCGGCGCCGAAGATCTCGTCGAGGAGCACGCGCGCATACGGCCCGCGTCGCCAGTCCAGATGCAGATAGAGCGAGCCGCGCTCCGAGAGGAGCGCGTGGCAACGCTGCAAGACGGGAAGCAGAAGCTCCAGGTAACCAGCGAGGTCGCCACCATCGACGTCGTTGTAGGCTGGCAGCTCGAAGTCCAGGCGACCGCCGGCCGAAGCGATGGAGCGCCGCCGGGCGTAGTTGGCCTCGCTGCCAAAGGGCGGGTCGATAAAGACGAGGTCGACGCTTCCCGGCCCTGCCGTGGCGAGAAGGTGGTCGAGGCCGGTTGCCGCGTCGGCACAAAGCAGCCGCGCCGTGGTCGGACGGGCCGTGTCAGCCGGCAAAGTCATCAATGGGGTGCAGGCCGGCCCCGCGCCACGGGTCGCAGGCGCCAGCGGCGCCAGGGCCTTCCGACCCGGCCAGTTCAGGCGCACGTCGCGCAGCTCGCTGCCGCTGGTGTTGCGGCGGGCGGTCACGGTTGCAGATCCGTGTCAGCGCGCGGACGCAGGACGTATTGACCAAACGAGTAGCTCAGGTGGCCAATCAGCGTCGAGAAGATCTGGCCCTTGACCATCGTGGTGATCAGGTCGCCACTGTCGGGATCCTGTTTCGTGAAGGTCGTCTCCGAGGTTCCACCGACCACGACCCGATCGGTGCCGCCCTGCGCGCTTACGCTGAACTGGCCGTGGGTCTTGCCATCCGTGCCCAGCTCGTTTGCCACCGCCACGACGACATTCTGCAGGCGGACCAGGACGCCCTCCCAGGGCTCGCCGCCGGGCGAATCGAAGGCGATCTGCGAGACCGTCACGTCGATGGGGCCTGGCTGCGCAGCGCTTCCCAGGATCGTGACCTCGGCGTCCTCAACCTTCAGCTCGGTCTCGCAGTAGTACTCGACCACGTCACCGGTCAACCGGACGATGTCGCCCACCGCGATCGGCTTGCCGCCGCCGAAACGGACAATCTTCAGACCGCCGTACTGGCCATTGAACGGCGGATCGGCCAGCGGCCGCACATAGAAGGCCTCGACGGTCTTGCTCAGCGGCCCGACATCGGCGGTGACAACTGCATCCTGTAGCTGAACAGCCTCGAACGTCAGCTTCTCTCCGTTCGGGCTGGCGCACTGCAAGCTGTCGTTGCCGCTTTGAATGCTCTGTATCGTCACCGTTGAACCGCCGGCGTCGGGCGGACCGCTGTCGAAGGCTCCCGTGTCAGAGATCCCAGTGTCGGTTGTACCGCCGTCAAGTGGTCCCGAATCGACGACGCCGGTGTCGGGCGGACCGCCATCGAGGACACCGGCATCGGCGGGCCCAGCGTCGGCAACACCGGTGTCAACCGCACCGCCGTCCACGACGCCACTGTCGGCGCCAGCGACGGAATCCTGGTTGCTGGTGACGTCGCCATCCCATTGGCAGACGGCCCCGACGCAGACGTAGCCGCTCGGGCATGGACTCTGGGCATCGCACGCGATCACCGAGCTGCCGCCGCCGCCGCCCGCTCCGCGGGGAGATGAGCAACCAGCGAGAACGACCACGATCCCGAGGACGAAAATCGCCCCTGTCAGGCCACCCAGAGCGGGGAAGCGCGTCGTCTGCTGCCGGCGTTGGGGCTCCGCCAGGGGCAGCGCTGCCGACGGCGCAGAAGCCACGGGCGACGGCGCTGGGGACTGTGCCGGAGCGGGTTGTGTCGGTGCGTCGCGCTGGGGGGTGGACATAGGGACTCCTCTTTCGGCACGGTCGCACCGAACGGCGCGCAGGCTAGTGACCCGCCGAAGGAGTCGTCAAGTGCGCAAACAAATGGTCAGGCCGCGGACCCGACGGAGCGCCCAGCAGGGAGAGCGGGCCGTGGTCGACGCCAAGCCGGCGGCCGCCGAGGACGCCGTGATAGTCGCCCTTGGCGGCCTTGGCGATGCGATCGGCCGCACCGAGGATGGCGCGTCGATCCTGGTCAACGACGGCGTCCCGGGCGACCGATTGTCGGTGCATCCCACCGGCCGTCGCGGCGGCGTGCGACGGGGAGAGACTCTCGCGGTCCTTGAAGCCTCGTCGTGGCGGGTCGAACCGATCTGCGCCGTCGCCGACCGCTGTGGCGGCTGCCGCTGGCAGCGCGTCGACCTGGAGGAGCAGCGGCGCCAGAAACAGCTGCTTGGTGAGCGCGCACTTGGACGTTTTGGCGCCCAGCCAGGAGCCGCCTGGACGGTTCCCGGCTTTGGTTGGCGCCGAAGGGTTCGCTTTCACGCCGACATCGGCGCGCAGGGCCGTCTCGAGGTCGGCCTGAAGGCGCGAGGCAGCGACACGCTCGTTGCGCTGAGCCGCTGCCCAGTCATGACACCCGGCCTGTCGCAGCTGCTGCCGCGGCTGCGCGCCTGGCTCGATGGTCACGTCAGCCGGGCCGCGATCCACGCCGTCGAAGGTCTCGAAGGAATCGTGGTCGCGGTGTTTGCCCGCCCTGCGAGACGCCCGCCCCCAAGCGTCGACGCAGACGCGGCGGGCATGCTTGGTGTCGTCGGCCTCGACCTGCAGATTGGCCATCATCGCGCAGCATGGGGTCAAAGTGAGGTGATCCTACCCGAGACCCGAGGGCTGGTCCCGATCCGTGTCGACGCAGCAGGCTTCTGCCAGGCCAGCGAGGCTGGCAACCGCGCGATCCGCTCCGCCGTCGTCGCTGCCATCGAGGCCGCCGAGTCGCGCGGAGAGTTGCGTCACTGTCAGGAATTCCACGCAGGATCGGGGAACCTGGGTAGCCTGCTGATCGGGCGCGTCGAGACGCTCCGGTGCGTCGAGCTGGAGCCGGCGGCAGCGCGGAGATGCCGGCGCAGCTTGAGCGAGGCCGCCGCCCGCGGGTCGACCCAGGTCGAGGTGATCGTGGACGCGGCCGCCAGCGCGGCCCGACGGCCTTTGGCTGACGAACTGTGGCTGCTCGACCCCGGGCGCCAGGGCGACGCGGCGCTTTGCCGGATTGCGGCAGCACACGGGCCAGATCACGTGATCTACGCGTCGTGCGCGCTCGACACCCTCGGCCGAGATCTCGGGATCCTGGTTGCGGCGGGCTACCTGGTTGCCTCGGCACGTCTCATTGACGCCTTTCCGCACAGCCCACACGCCGAGATGGTTGTTCACCTGCTTCATCGCCGCGCCCAATCCTGCTAGGCTCCGACACCGATCGCGGGCACGCGCACCAGATGGCCCGTCGGCGTGGGTGGTACGCCGAGTGGCGTGACACCCCAGAGCGCAGA
>CALGHC010000195.1 GCA_937915965.1 uncultured Myxococcales bacterium | reverse complement strand
TCGACCTGCAGGCGCCGGTGCAGGATCCTGCCGCGGTGGCGGCCCGCAAGGCGCAGGCTGAGCGGCGCGCAACCGATGACCCGGCGCCAGCGGCTGGCGAAGCGCAGGCCGAGAGCAGCATCGCGATCGGACAGCTCGCCGCAGTCGAAGGCATGCAAGCCGGTCAGCCCGAGGAGCGGGCTGGTCAAGCGGCCGCGGTCGCTCCGGCCGGCGTCGCCGGCTTCACGTTCAACACGCAGTGCGACCAGGTGCTGCAGTGCCCAGGCGGCGCCGCGCCGGTCAAACACAGCGACAGCGCCCAATCCCGGATGTTCACAGCGACTTTCTCGGCTGCGACATGCGGCGCGTGCCCGCTCTCGGGCACCTGTTTAACCCGGCTGCTGGCCAACGGGGAACGCACGCTGTGTCGTAGCCCCGCGACGGTCGCGACCGAGCTACGCCAGTTCGAACAGCAAACGCCTGCGTTCAAGGAACATTACAAGCGCCGCAGCGGCATCGAGTCCGCGAACTCGGAGTTCAAGGGCCGCCACGGAGCGGGCGACCTGCGGGTGCGTGGCCGTCCGCGCGTCGAACTCGCGGTGATGCTCAAGGCGATGGCGATGAACACGAAGCGGGCCGTCCAGTGGCACACCCGCCGTCTGGCCGAAATGGCCTCGCCGGATGCCGAGATGCAGCCTGCCTGAGCGGGGAGGGGCTGTTTGGCCGCTGAACGGCGGCGACAGGCGCCCTGGGAACGCCCGAAATGCCCGTCAACCGCGCCGTCGGCGACGATGGTCGGATTCCGCGATAGCTCGAGGTCGGTGAGGAACGCTGTCCTGTGAACGGTCACGGGCGGTTGTGTGAGCGGGGTCGGCGGGAGTGGGGGTTCTTACGGGAGGGTCAACGATGGCAGCTTCTGCGGTATCGCCTGCGGGCCGGGCCACTCGGACTGCCCCGGCGGCTACGAGTGCGGCACGGTTATCGACCCCTCGAGCGGCAAACAGACCCAGCAGTGCCTCTTCCTTGGCGGGCTGTGTCCATGCAGCAAGAAGGCTATCGCCGAGGGTCTGTCGACGACCTGCCAGGCAAAGAACCTCTATGGGACCTGCCCCGGCGGCCGCAAGTGCGGGCCCGGCGGACTGCAGGCGTGCAGCGCTCAGGTGCCCAAGCCAGAGGAGTGCAACGGCGTCGACGACGACTGCAACGGCAAGACCGACGATTTCGATGTCACGGCTCAGTGCAAGTCACCGCCGAACGAGTGGGGCTCGTGTTCAGGGACGTTGGTCGCTTGCCAGGACGGCGAGGCGGTGTGCGACGCGCCACCGGCGTCTCCTGAAGCCTGCAACGGCAAGGACGACGATTGCGACGGCGAGACCGATGAGGGACTGTGCGAGGACGGCAACCTCTGTACCAAGGGCACATGCAACACCGACGGGTCGTGCAAGCAGTGGCCGCAGAACGGTCTTCCCTGCGATGACGGCGACATCTGCACGACCAAGGATGTCTGCAAGGAGGCCGGCTGTCAGGGCGGCGCGCCGCTCGATTGCGACGACGGCGACGCGTGCACCAAGGACGTCTGCGACAAGCTCAGCGGCTGCGTGCACACCGCCGACGAAGGCATCTGCCCCGACGACGGCAACGGCTGCACCCAGGACGTCTGTTTGGCGGGCAAGTGCATCCATCCCGCCGTCGACGAAGGGGCCGCATGCGTCGACGACGGCGATCCGTGCAGCCAGGATCTGTGCAAAGGCGGGGCCTGTACCCATCCGCCGATCAAGAACGGCGAGACCTGCCTCGACGACGGCAACCCGTGTAGCCAAGATGTCTGTGACAACGGCACCTGCAGTCACCCGCCTGTGGCCTTTACGGTGGCGTGCGCGGGAGATGGCAACCCCTGCACGGCCGACGTCTGTGACAAGGGTGGCTGCAGCCACCACCCGGTCGAGAACGGCGGCGGCTGTCTCGATGACGGCAACCCCTGTACCAACGACGTCTGCATCCTGGGCAAGTGCGAGCACCAGTCGGCCAACGAGAAGGCCTGCCTGGACGACGGCGAGCCCTGCACCAACGACGTCTGTCTTGCTGGGAGCTGCACCCACCCGGCCGTCAACGGCGCGCCCTGCATCGACGACGGCAACCCTTGCAGTCAGGACCTGTGCCAGAGCGGCAAGTGCGCCCATCCGCCGGCGAGCGGCGCGCTGTGCGCCGACGACGGCAACCCCTGTACCAACGATAAATGTGTCAACGGCAAGTGCAGTCATCCATACAATACGGCAGGTTGTGACGACAGTGACCCTTGCACCCTGATCGACAAATGCGACGGAGCCAGCGGCATCTGCAAGGGCTACAACCAGCCCGACTGCAACGACGGCAACCCCTGCAGCTACGACAAATGCCAGAAGGGTCAAGGCTGCGTGCATACGCCCGATAGCGGCCTGATCTGTGACGACGGCAACATCTGCACCGACCTCGACAAGTGCATCGCCGGTGCTTGCAAGGGTTTCGGCGGCAAGGATTGCGACGACGGCAACGCCTGTACGGACGACAACTGCGACAAATCAGGTGGATGTGTGCACGCCAGCAACAGCCTGCCGTGCCCCGACGACGGCAAGCCGTGCAGCCAGGACGTCTGCATCAACAAGACGTGCACTCACCCGGCCAAGGCAGACGGCGCGCCTTGCGCCAATGACGGCAACCCGTGCACCTCGGGTGGCTGCAAGTCGGGCCTGTGCGGCCAGCAAAACAACGCCAATGTCTGTGACGACGGTGACGCCTGCACCAGCAACGACAAATGCGCGAACGGCGCCTGCAAGGGGCAGAGCTTCAAGAGCTGCGAAGATGGCAACCCGTGCACCAAGGACTTCTGCAACGTGCAGGGGGTCTGTCAGCACGAGTCGAACAGTGGCTCGTCGTGTCAGGCGTCGTCTTCGGACTGCCCGATCGGCATCTGCCAGGGTACCTCGTGTCTGTCCAAGCCTGGGGTCAACTGCGAGGCCGAGTACGACGCCGATCTGTGTTCGTCGGTCAAGGTGCCGGGCTCGTGCAGTGGCAACGGTCAGTGCGTGGTCAACAACCCGCCGCCGGGCTTCTCGTGCCCGGGATGCAACGGCATCTGTCTACAGTGCACGATCTTCGGCGGATTTTCGCTGAAGTACTGCCTCAGCTTCTGAAGATTCGCTAGCAGATTGACGCACGTGGAGCGGACCCCGTTTGGACTGGGTCTGCCCAGACCAAAATCGGCCGGAGTCGGCCGGAGTCGGCCGGAGTCGGCCGGAGTCGGCCGGAGTCGACCGGAGTCGACCGGAGTCGACCGAGCGCCGCCGTTGGCGTTTCGGCATGCCGTCTACGCCCGGTCGCTGTCGCTGCCGCCTTCGTGTTGATCGCGGGCGGCCAGGAAGCGGGCGACCGCGTCGCGGATCATCGGCACGCTGTCGTCGGCGAGCGCCTCGAGCAGCTCCCAAAGGTCAGCGTCGATTGTCTCGACCGGCCAGTGCGACAGCACGGCGAGTCCGTTGGCCCGCAGGCTCGGGCTGGGCGCGGCGATGCACTCGGCCACCAGGACACCGTGGCGGCCGGGGTGGCCGTGACAGGCGATCAGGACCGGCATCAGGCGCGCCTCGAGCGCCTTGGGTACCATCAGGTCGTCGTCGTCGGCGCCAGGCGGACCTCCGCAGCGCTGGCAGCCGATCTGGCTGGCGGGCGAACACAGCTCGCCCTCCTGCATGCGCCGATGCTGCAGGGTGTCGACGGCCAGCTCGGCCATTGCCTCGAGCAATGCGCCCTCCAGCGGCATGTGATGGGCGATTCGCCAGGCGTCGTCGTCCTCACCGCGTCGCAGACGTTCAATCAGCGCGTCCTCCACGACCACGCCAGCAACCGACGCGGCGTGCAGGGCGCGGGTGCCGGTGTCGACGTCGCCGGTGGCCACGATCTGGCGAAGCAGGGTCGACCAGTCGCCGCCGCCGCGTGGGGGGGCCGCCAGGGCCGCGTCGATTCGCGCATCGATCGCACCGGCGAGCGCCTCGTCCCAGCCGTCGACCTGCGGCTCATCCTCCTCCAGCTCGTCGCCTTCCGAATCGCGACCTTCCAAGTCGTCGTCCGCGTAGCGCGTGGCGGTTTGCCTGGCCAGTCTGCGGGCGAGGTCCATGGCGACGAGGTCCAGGGGGCCCGCACCGCACGTGGCGAGCGCCTCCGCCCAGCGCTGCACCACAGCCGCGCTGCCCTCAACGTCGAAGGCGTCGCCCGCGGGGCCCGTCGTCAGGCCGGCCTCGCACAGCGCAGCGATCACGGCCGCAAGCGCCTCAAGTACAACCTCGCGTTCGCCCGCGTCCAGATCGCCGCGTGCCGTCGCTTCGGCCTGACCGGCGACATCGCAGGCCATCGCCAGAGAGACCGCCGTCCATTCCACGCCCTCGACCCGTACGGTGCCCAGACGCAGCAGGTCGCGCTGCTGGGCCTCGCTCAACTCGAACTCGGCGAGCCGGTCGACAATGTCGATGCGCTGAGCGCCATCGGCTTCCGGCAGGATCTGCCACAGCGCGGCGAAGCAGGTGTCCTCGTCGAGGTCGGCGAGCGCCGCCTCGAGGTCCACTGGCCTGCCCGCCCGAACCCGATCGAAGATCTCGCCGATACGCGTCGCCGATGTCGTCGCGGGCGTCGTCGGTACCTGTCCCTGGTTCGTCGCCCCGCCAAACAGCCTCTGTAGCAGCCCCATCTTGTCCCCCCACGCTCGTGCTTCGCCGTCGAGCCGAACTCACGGGTTTTCGGCCAGGTGCTTTCCCCGGTCAAGGCCACCTCCGACGTTGGTTCGCGTCGCGGGTTCGGACCGTCGACCGACGGCTGCGTCGAGCTGGTCAACGAAGTACTCGGAAAGAAACAGAGAGGCGGCCGATTGTCTCACAATGAGTCGACGGTCTCAACTTGAGACGTAGTGGCCGCGACCTTGCGCGACCTGTAGCAGCAGCCAGATCTCCACCCGACTGGGGCGCAGCACGCGTGTTGCTGGCAATACACGGCAAGCAGGCACGATCCTTGCTCATGTCAGCCTGCACGCGGCCGTCTCGCGAGCGCGTCGCCCAGACGCGCTCTGGCCCGCCCGGAGTCCCGACGATGTACGCCCGCCGCATCGATGATCACGGCGCAGTCCAGGTCGTCGCCAAGTCAGATACCGTGCACGTGCGCGCTGGCGTTGGTCGCGAAGGCGTTCACCCGGACGTCGACGTCGAGTGGCAGGTGTTGACCGTGTCCGGCCTGCGTCTGGCATATGGTGGCGGCCTGACGGCGGAACATTGGCGCGCCGTGACCCTGCCGATCGAGGCGGTCAGTTTCCAAGGCCGACAGTGGCGAGATTACAGCCGCTTCCGGCAGTTCATCGAGATCGGAATCGATCCGGCCGCCGCGTTTGAGCTCATCAGCCAGTGCGCCTGAGGCTCGCCAGGCGCGTTCTCGCGGTCTGAGCTCGCGCTACCTCGCGCTACCTCGCGCTACCTCGCGCTACCTCGGGCTACTTCGCGCAACCGCTCGCCCACCGCTCGCTTGCGAGTCGACTCAAGGTCTCTGTCGCCCAGATGTCGTAGCGATCAGCGAGGATGGCCGCCCGGGCCTGACGGCTCAATTCGAGATACCACGCCAGGTTGTGCATGGTCAGCAGCGTCGCAGCGAGCGCTTCGCGGGCGACGAAGAGATGGCGCAGGTAGCTGCGGCTGAACTGCCTGCAGACCGGGCAGGCGCAGTCCGGGTCGAGAGGCCTGTCGTCATCGGTGTGACGGCTATTCTTGATCGCCAGCTTGCCGTCGCGGGTGAAGATGTGACCGTGGCGGGCGTTGCGGCTCGGCATCACGCAGTCGAACTGGTCGATGCCGAAGCCGATGCAGCGGATCAAGTCCTCAGGTGTGCCCACGCCCATCAGGTAGCGGGCCTTTTCGCGCGGCATCTGGGCGGCGGTATGTGCGCAGATGGCGTGCATCTGAGCGGGAGCCTCGCCGACGCTCAAGCCGCCGATAGCAAAGCCCTCACAGCTCCCTCGCGCGCAGATCTCCTCGACGTGTCGGCTGCGCAGAGCAGCGTCCACGCCGCCCTGAACGATCCCATACAGGGCGACCTCGTCGCTGCGACGGCGCGCGGCGAGGCAGCGGTCGAGCCATGCCGTGGTGCGACGCATCGCCTGCTCGATGGTCGCGCCGTCGGCGACCGCAGCAGGGCACTCGTCGAAGGCCATCATCACGTCGGGGCCGAAGTCCTCCTGCAGAGCCACCGCGCGCTCGGCATCGAGGCGATGGCGCGCGCCATCGATGTGGCTCTGGAAGACGACGCCGTCGTCGTCGATTCGATTGATGCGCGCGAGCGAGTAGACCTGGAAGCCTCCAGAATCCGTCAGGATTTGACGGTCCCAAGCCATGAAGCGGTGCAGGCCCCCTGCGTCGCGGATCCGCGCCGATCCGGGCCGCAACATCAGGTGGTAGGTGTTGGCGAGGACGAAACCCGCGCCGATCTCGCGCAGGTCGCGTGGTTGCACGCCTCCCTTGATCGCGGCCTGCGTACCGACCGGCATGAACAGTGGCGTCTGCACCTCGCCGTGGGTCGTGGTGATCGTCCCCGCGCGGGCGCCGCTGCGGGCGCAGACGTGATCGAGTGAAAAGCGGTACATCGGGATTCCGGGAAGCGTTCAGACCAAGCGCAGGACGTCGTCGACGCCCAGCTGGCGCCGGCCACGCATGGAGTGCGCCGGGGCGCCGAGGAAGAGGGTGCCGACGAGCACCATGTCGTCCGCCAGGCCCCAGAAGGTGCGCACTGTCGTTCGGTCGAGGGCTTTGCCGGTCGACCAGTAGCTGGCCAGGCCACGGGCTGTGGCGGCGAGCATCAAGTTCTGGATGGCGCAGCAGGTGGCTGCGTAGTCCTCCCGTGCGCGGACGGGTTCGTCGACGCTGTTCGGACAGGTGACGGCGACGACCGCGCCGGCCTGGTCGATGCGCGTCGCCATCTTGCGCCGTTTGCCCGCCAGTCGGCCCTCGTCGCTATGCGCGTCGGGCTTGCGCATCGCCACGAGGGTCTCGTCGATCGCCACGCGCAGTCTGTCCTTGCTTGGTCCCAGGGCTGCGTGGAAGCGCCACGGTTCGGTCAGACCGTGGTTGGGTGCCCAACAAGCGAGCTCAATGAGATCGCGCAGGATATCCGGATCCAATGGCTCGCCTGCGAAGACCTTGTGGCTGCGGCGTTCGCGGATCGCGGCGTCGATATGCATGGGGTCTTCCTGGCGTGGACATTGCGGGTCGGCCGCCTAGGGCGAGGGCGCCGGCGGCAAAGATTGGCCGCTCGGTTCGTCGAAGGCAAGCTCCCACGTTCCGGGCACGAGGCGGACGCCGGCGCCGAATCGCGACCAGCGGCTGCTGCGCCACCGCAAGCCCAGCCTCGGCGGCACCGTCCAGCGGCCGCCGATCCAGAACCATAGGTGGCCATCCCAGACCCAGCCGCCGGGCAACCACACCGCACCTTCACATGGACGTCGTCCCAGCACCTCGACCTGCGCTCCAGGCGGCGGGGCCGGCGCGACCACCGTGCGCCCGTCGGACACGTCGGCCGCAGGCACCTTCCACCAGCCACCCAGCCAGACCCAGGCGCTCGTACTCCGCCGCCAATACCCTTCGATCCACACGGCGTTGTCACTCGGTGGCGGCGGAATCTCTTCAGGCTGCGCTTGGGGTGGTGGCCCGCTGGCCAGTCCGGGAACCGGTTGTGCGCTGACTTCCGGGTCGGGCCTGGCCGCGGTCCGCCGCCGCAGGGCGCGCTCCTTGGCCGCCGCGCGCTCCTTGCGCCACCTCGCCTCAGTGGCCCGGCGCCGTCCCTGCCAGCCGGCATAGCCGCCGTCGCCCCAGCAGTCTTCGTCGTCGTGGTGGCTGTCACAGTGCCGCCGCCGCCGTGCCCGTTTCTCGGCGTCTGCCCGGGCCTGTGCCGCCCGTTCGGCCGCCTCGCGCCGGCGCTCTGCCTTCTTTGCGCGCAGGTGGGCGATCCACTCCGCCTCGGGCACATCGGGGCGCACATCCAGTAACGCCACGCGCAGCCTCGCTTGCGACCAGTCTTGCGGTTCGTCACTCCAGATGCGCAGCACGATGGTTGCCCCCACCGGCAGCGTCATCGCGCCCTCAAGTCTCGGGTCGCTGTGCAGCCAGACCAGGAAAGGGGTGTGGTGGCTGCCGCTGGCTCTGCCGCGTGCCTGCGCGCCGGCGAATTCGATCAACGCCGCCGGGCCGTTCGTCTGCGCCGCGGGCGGTGTGGACGTCCCGACCGCGGTAGTCGAGTCCGGCGCCGTGACCGGCTGGGTGCCCGTCGGCTGCCCCTCGTCTGGCAGCCGATGGCGCCGTGGCGGTTGATAGCCCGGTGGCGGCGGATACCGCGGCGGCGGTCGATAGCCCGATGGCGGCGAATAGTTCGGTGGCGGTCGATAGCCCGGTGGCGGCTGAGACATCGGTGGCGGCGGGTAGGTGGGTGGCAGCGGCTGGATCAGCGGCTCCACGCCCGCCTGGGCCGGCCCTTCCGTGACGGGAAGAGGTAACTGGGGCTCCGCCTCCTGCGACGACGGCGCGATCTCGTCGGGTTGTTCGACGCAACGGCCGTTGTCCGCCGCAACGTCTTGGCGCCGCGTGGATGTCGCGCGCCCGTCCGTCGTTGTGGAGTTGACCTCGACGCTGGTCCTCCAGCTGCCGTGGCTGCGCACCGTCCCGGCGACCTCCAATTCGAAGTGGCCGTGCATCGCTCGCGCGGCGCCCACATCCGCCTCGATGCCTTCGCCCCAGCGTGCCCCGCTTGCCGCGAATCTCAACTCGAAGGGACCCTGCGCGCAGGGCCGGTCCGCCCGATACCAATGTGTCTCGCGGACGACCTTGTCGAGAGACGGGCCGCAGCCCGAAGAGAAGAAGACGCCCCAGCACAGCAGGAGGGACGAGGGCAGTGCCTTGCGCATGCGAATCTCCGCGGCGACGGCGGTCGCGTGCAGAAAGGGACGCACGGGCGGCGCTCGCATTCGACAGATCGGGAAACTGCCCTGCTGCCTTGGGCTTGTGGTCACGCCGCTGGGCGCCGGCCGGCGGCCAAACCGGGGCTCTGGGGCGCGCCTGTGGGAGCCGGAGGCCCGCCCGGCGAGGGCCGAATTCGCACCAGCAGCATGCCTTCGAGGACGAGCAGGCCGACGAGCGCAAGCACCGCGTACGACCAGCCAGGCACCTTGGGTCGTTGTGGTCCGCTGCCTGAAGGCGATTGGCTCGTCGGCAGCGCGGTCTCGTCGAGCAAGTCGGCTTCGCTCTCTGCGACTGGCGGGACGACCAGGAGGCTGCCCTCGGACCAGCGGGCGCCTTGGGCGACCTCCCGAACGAGGTATCGACCGGGCTGTAGCAGGCCACCGACTTGCCATGTATCGCCGCTGCGTGTGCTCGCCGCGATTCGCCGGATCGGCCCCGTCGGTTCGCCGTCGCGATCCGTCGGGCGCACCTCGATCGACTCGGCTTGCGGGTGCCGCGGCACGCTGGCTATCTCCCCCGGCAGCAGCGGCAAGCGCCGCGGACCGGCCGCGGTGGCCCCCAGCGTCAGGACCAGGCGGCGCAGCATCGGTAGAAAGGCGGGCTGCAGCGGCAGATCGGTCCAGTCTCGGTCGAGGCTGGTCGTCCACAGCGCGATCATTCCGCGGCCGCTCGTCCAGGCGAGCAGGACCGGCGCCCCGCTGGCGAGTCGCAAGACTGTGGCGCGATCCACGTCTGCGGAGGGTTCGACCAGCACGTGTCGCCACACCTTGGCGGCGAGAAGCCCCTTGCTGGTGGGGCCGGCCAGGGCGAGGCGCAACGCGCGGATCGACGATTCCGGTCGTCCGCCCGCTTCCGCCGCCTCTGCGCGGATGGCCTCGCCAGCGTGCAACGCGTTGCTGGCGGCTCGGACGCCAGCGACTCGGGCGGGCAGCAGCGCACCGAAGGTCTCGTTGGCGTCGGCTGGCAGGTTGTCGCCCATCGTGATCAACACGCCCTTGCCGCGCTCAACGAGTCCCATGAGGCCATCGCGCAAGCTCGCCGACAGGTCGGACACGTTCGCCAGCACGACGACGTCGTACGAACTCAGGTCAGCCGCCTGCAGTCCGGAAACATGAAGCGTGTCGACGGCGAGCTCGCCAGCTCGTTCGACGCCGAGCTCAAGGGCCCGGCTAGCGAAGAAGACCTCGTCCTCCCGCGGCAGCGGCCGGGGTGCGCCGTCGATCAAGGCGACCCGCACGGCAGCGCCGCCCTCGAGCCGGATCAGCCGGCTGTTGTCGGCGGGTAGGTCGTCATCCGGCAGGCGGACCTCGGCGAACTCCGACATGCCTGATACCAACCAGCTGCGCTTCAGGCGCGCTCCCGGGGCGATCTCGATCCAGCTCTTCAGCTCGCGCTCGCCGACACGGACGGTCGCGTGGCCGCGGAAGGGCTCGTCCCCCTGGTGGCTGATCTCGACGTCGATGCGGACTTGATGCGCGCCTTGATCGGGGGCTGGTTCCGCCCGGGCATCGACGATCGCGGTGTTCGCTCGCACGGGCTCGCCGATGCGCTGCGCCTCGAAGCGAACGGGCGGTTCGGCGGCCGCCGCGCTTCCCGCCGAATCGAAGGGCAGGGTCACGTCGCGCCAACCCGCCGCCTGGAGATCGCCGATCAGCACGATGCGTCGATCGGGGTGGTTGGCGGACCGCATGAGCTGTGTGGCCAGGCCGATCGCGCGTTGGGCGTCGTCGGCGCGCGGGTGATGTTTCGCAGCTTCGAGGTCTCTGGCCACCGAGTGCAGATCGTCAGTCAACCGATACTCCAGCACTCGCGCAGGTTTGCCCGTTAGCACAAGGGCCGCCTCGGACCCCTGTGGCAGCCGCTCGAGCAACCGCCACGCCCGTCGCTGCGCGCGCGCGAACCGGGTCTGGCCCTCCGCGTCGCGGCTCATCATCGACATGCTGTCGTCGACGAGCAGCACCAAGGATATCGGCCCTCCGCCGGCGATGACCGTCGCGTCCGCACCCAGCGTCGGCACCAGCGGCTTGGCGAGCGCGAGCGCCACGAGCGCGATCGCTGCCATGCGCACGGCGACGAGCAGCCACTCTCGCACCCGAAGGGCTCGGGCCCGGTGTACGTTGCGCGACATCAGGAAGGCGAGCGCCGTGAAAGGGACGCTCGGCGCCCTTTGGCGGGTGAGCAGGTGAACCAGCAGCGGCACAAATGCCGCGACCAGACCGGTCAGCATCCAGGGATTGGCAAAATCGATCATGCCCTTTCCGACTACATCGCTTCGATCTGGCGACTACATCGCGTCGATCTGGATCTTGCCTTCGCCGGATTGGACGCCCGCCGCGTTGTCCGCGTTCGCGCCCGCGTTGTACGAGCCGCCGCCGCCGCCGGCATCCCAGGGCTCCTGCCAGTAGCCCGGTCCCCCGCCGGAATAGCCGCCGCCGCCGCCCTGGCCGCCGACG
>CALGHC010000194.1 GCA_937915965.1 uncultured Myxococcales bacterium | reverse complement strand
GCGTCGATGATCGCGGTCTCTGCCTCGATCTCGGGGTACTCAGGGGCGATCTCGAAGAAGATGTCGCGAAAGAAGCGGCATCCCTCCAGCACGTTGTCCTTGACCAGCGCGGTGACTCGCAGCTTGCCGTCGCCCGGGGCGCCCTTGTTGCGCCGCCGACACAGCTCGAAGGCGTAGCGGATGACGCGCTCGGAGTTCGCGCGGCTGATGATTCGGGTGTCGGTCGCGACGACGTCACGGCCGCCACTGCGCACCTTGCCACCGATGCCCGTGTAGAGACCTTCGGTGTTCTCCCGCACAAAGACCATGTCGACCTTGTCGGGGTCCCAGACCAGCTTGTGCTGGCCGTGGATCTTGTGGTTGACGCCAGCAAAGAGCTTGATCGGCCTCACGTTTGCGTACAGTTCGAGCTTGACGCGGTTGCCAATCACAGGCGAATAGCCGGCCATCTTGCCGTTGGGCATGGTCACCGGGCCGGTGCCGTTGGGATCCGGCCAGCCGACTGCGCCCAAGAGGATCAGATCAGCCTCCTTGCAGCGCTGGTCTGTGCCGTCAGGCCAGTCCTTGCCATGGGCGAGGTAATACTCGCCGCCGGATGGAATCTCATCGAGGTTCGCGCTCAGGCCGGCGTGAGCGAGAGCGGCGTCAAGGAGCTTGCGGCCCTCGCGCATCACCTCGATGCCGATGCCGTCGCCGGGTAGCAGGACAATATCAAGAGTCTGAGTCATGGGGTCGTTCCTCGGGTCCGTCGGCGCGCATCGTTCGACGGCGAAGCAGGGCTGGAGAGGGGGGCCTGTGAAGCCGGATACGGCCGCGGCCCGCGGAGGGCGCGCAGGATTGATCGTTGCGTTGCCGGTTGCAAATCGGCTCGCGAGGTCCGTCGGGGCCGTCGGTTCCTCCGCACGGGTGACGTAGCACGGGTGACGTAGCACGGGTGACGTAGCACGGGTGACGTAGATCGTCTGGCGAGGTCGCACGTCCCACCTCATAGGCCCCCTTCCTGGAGACGCCCCATGAAGAACACCAACCCGATGACAACCGCCACCTCGCCGCAGAACCCTGCCGTTGGCCTCGACGCGGAGGAAGCCCATCTCGTGCGCTCGGCCTTCCTGGTCGCGAGGCGGGCGGCGGCGCCCGATCGCTTCTTCCTGACCCTCGCTGGCGTGATCGTCGCCTGCACGCTGCTGCTCGGCGTGTCGTTTGGGGTGCGTGCCGCGTTCCGCGACTCGCTGCCCGCATTCCACCCACACGCCTCGGTTCCCAGCCCGCTGTACGAAGCGCACTGGTATGAACCGCCGCGCACGCTCGAGGCGATCATGGCCTCGGCGCGAGCCTCAAAGTAGCGCGGCGCGGCACAAACGGCGGTCTACGCGGCGTCGGCATCCGCTGCCGCCTGACCACCGCGAAGATCGGCGAGAAGGTCATCGCCGTGCTCCTCGATGTCGGTCAGCATGGCCCGCGCCCGCCGCTCCGATCGCTTGATCCACCGCTCTGCGAGCGCGCGGCGTTCGGCAGACACGGCGGCGTGGCGCACCATCAGCTTGGAGATCTCGAACTCGACGAGGATCTTCATGAGGCGCTCGGCGTGCAACAGGCCCGGAGCAAAGTCGAGCTTGGGATCCCACTGACCAAAGAGGGCGTCGGTCCACTCGCCGATCGGCAGATCGTAGGCCTTGCGCATCTTGTTCTTGGCGATCCGCAGCAAGATGTTCTGCAGCGCAGAGAACTTGCAAGCTTCAATGCGAGCAAGGTGCCGTTCGAGTGGGTCTTTCGCGGTGATCCTGCGCAGGTTCGCGCGCGCGGCCTTGGTGATGAAGCGCTGCGGGTTGCTCAGGCCGCCCATCAGCTCGTCCTTGAGGATCATCAGCGACTGGATCTGGCTGGTACCCTCGTAGATCGGTAGCACCAGGGCGTCCCGCAGTAGCTTCTCAGCTGGGTACTCGCTGATATAGCCGGGGCCCCCGAGGATCTGCATCGCGAGGCGCGAGAGGTCGACGGCCTTCTCGCTCGCCGCGTACTTGACGATTGGTGTGAGCAGCCGTGCCTGCCGCTTAAGGCGCCGGACCGTCTTCTGCAGGTCAGCGCGCTCCTGCTCCCCCTTGGGCGGATCGTGGCGCAGGATCTCTTCGTTGCGCTGCGCCTTCTCGACGATCTCGCCGGCGGCGTAGCACAGCGCGCGCACGCCCTTGACCCACAGTTCCATGTCCTCAAGGAAGTCCGCGATCATCTCGTGACGGTCGATCGTCTTGCCCATCGTGACGCGTTCAGCGGCGTATTCCCTCGCGCAG
>CALGHC010000193.1 GCA_937915965.1 uncultured Myxococcales bacterium | reverse complement strand
TGCATGGCTGCAAGGACAAGGCATGCGTCGGCTCGGTCGCGCCGAATTGTGACGATGGCAACGGCTGTACGGATGATGCCTGCGAGGCCAAGGACGGCTGCACCCACGCTGCCAACGCGGTCGGCTGCGACGATGGCAGCACGTGCACCGAGGTGGACGTTTGCAAGGACAAGGCGTGCGTCGCCGGCCCCGCGCTGGACTGTGACGACGGCGAGGCGTGCACCAACGACGGCTGCGACCCGCAGGCCAGTTGCGAGCACGCCGCGCTTGCCGACGACAGCGCGTGCCTCGCGGGCGATGAGGCCGGGCTTTGCAAGGGCGGCAAATGTGTCTCGCCTGGCCCCTGTCCGCTGTTCCAGTATGTCGGAGAAATCGGAGGTTCGTACGGCGCGCGCGCACTCGAGGGTGGCGGTTTCGTCGCAGTGACCACCTACGACCACATGGGCGCGGTCCGCCTCGACGCCAGCGGCAAGGAGGTCTGGAAGTACAGCAAGAAGTCGAGCGGTTCCGACCCGGGACGCGACATCGCGGTGGTCGGGCAACAGGTCTTCGTCATAGGGGCCGGTGGTGGCAGCGGCCGTTGGATCGAGCTGACGATGGATGGCGCGGAGGTCGCTGACCGTACGCTCTACGCGGGCGGCGCGCTCTACGCGGCTGAGGCCCGGGGCTCGAGTAGCTTGTTCGTCGCGGGGACACGCGGCGGCGGAGCCTGGCTCGGCACTGCGAGTCTCGACGGGGTCGCGAGCGCCGGCCTGTCTTGGGCGGCTGGGGGCGCCTGTGCAGTGGTCGGGCTGGCCACGTACGGCGCGGATGGCGTCGCATACACCGGATACCTCGGTGCCGGAACGAAGGACGAGGCCGCAATCGTCGGCCGTGTTTCGGAAGCTGGGGCGTTGATCTGGCACAAGGTTTTGGCGGAAAGCGGCTGGGGCGAGGGCTACGACTTGGTGGTCCTCGGGTCGGGCAACATCGTCGCTTTCGGTAGGGACACTGCGCTGGTCAACGGAGTGGCGGTTGCCGCTGCGTTCACGGCCGACGGCGCGTCCCTGTGGCAAACCACGGTGAAGGACGTTCTGGCGCTGCGTAGCGCCGCGGTGCTCGCCGACGGTGCGATCCTCGCTGTCGGCGGCACGATCGGTGGCACCAAGGCGGCGTTGGCCTTCCTCAATGCCGACGGTGACTTGATGGCGGGCCGGGGCAGCGCGTCCGGGGTGGTCTTCATCTCCCCAGTCGGCGGAGGCGGGGGAGAATTGCTCGGAGCTATTCCCACCCAGCATGGTGCGGTGCTGAGCGGAGGCACGGGAGATGTCTGGACCCTTCAGGTCGACGCCTGGGGCCAGCCGGACTGCGCGAAATCGGGCGCATGCGCGCTGGTGCAGAACGCATGCGACGACGGCAAGCCCTGCACCGCGGACCTCTGCGATGCGGTGGCCGGCTGCCAGCACGTGCCCATCGACGGCTGCGTGCCGGCGAGCGAGCAGGACCTTGAACACGACGGCCTCGCCGGCAAGGACGACCCGTGCCCGACTGTGTGGAACCCAGACGGTGACGCGAAGGCATGCGAGGCGCTGGGCGATGGCTGGAGCCAGAGCCGGGCCGTGGGCCTCTCGCAGGCGGGCTGGCCGAGCGCGTGGCGGCGGACGAATGAGCCGGTGGAGGTGCCGTTGGTCAATGGGATTCTGGATTCGAGTGTGGTGGGGTATTGGCGCTTCGACAGCACCGGTCTCGACGAATCGGCGATAGCAGCGAATGCCTCCCTGCCGGCGGGCGCCGCATTCTCCGCGGGCGCCGGTGGTGCCGACGACAATAAGGCGCTCGGGCTCTCCGGCTCGCAGTGCGCATTCGTGGAGGGGACACCAGAGCACGCTTTCAAGGCGGGGACCATCATGCTGTGGTTCAAGCCGGCGAAGCTGCACCAGAATGGTTCTGCGTACGAGATGCTGGTCTCGAAGGACAACAAGGTGGGTGGCACCTATGGTGACATCCGGCTCGGCTTGGCAACCGACGGGCGTCTCCAACTCGATCTCGATACGGCACTAGCGGTGTAC
>CALGHC010000192.1 GCA_937915965.1 uncultured Myxococcales bacterium | reverse complement strand
CGTCACCGCTGTACGGACTCGCCGGTGTCGGATCCCACGTCATCTGCTTGAAGTGGGCCTGCGCCGCCGTCGAATCGTGGCAGCCGCGGCACGCCAGCGTATTCGGATTGGTCTTCCACGAACCGCTCGAACCGTCGGCCGTGTGGCACACCTCGCAGTTGCGGACGTCCTGCGGGAGGGTGATGTCCCAGTGACGCCCCTTGATGGGGTCGCCGTTGCTGTACCACACCGTCTGCAGCGGGAAGTTCAGCGCCGAGCCGTTGTGGATGCCGTGGACGCGGCGCGAGATCGGCTTTCCGCCCGACCAGTCGCCGGTGGGTTTCCGATTCATGTAGTCGTGGCAGGCGCCGCACTGGTCGAGCGCGTCGTTGCTGAAGATCTTGTTGTGCCGAGCGAAGTCGAGGACGTAGCCCTTGCCCTCACTGTTCTGGTGGCAGCTGTTGCAGTTGTTGGCGACAAACTTCTCGGTCGACTCCGACTTCACGTTGAAGGCGAGCTTGGCGACGGTCGGCGTGCGGTAGTCGTCGTTGCCCTTGCGGCCCAGGTCGCCCACCTCGATCGCGGCGATGTAGGTGCCAGGAACGAGGTCATCGACCGGGTCGAGTTGGTAGGTGATCTTCTCCTTGGACCGCGTGACCTTGGGATCCTCCAGGGCCGGATTCGTGCGCTTCGCAAGTCGGTTCGAAGCCGTCGACACGTCCATGAAGTGCAGCGAGGTGTCACCCTTGAACGCCACGTTGGCGATCGGGCTGCTGTCGAGCTGGATCGACCAGTAAGCAGACTCGAAGAGGTTGCGGTTGCGCACTGCGATGGCCTTGCCCTCGGCCCACGCGATGCCACGGGCGGCGAACGCGCCGTTCTTGTTGAGCGCGGCCGCGAGCTCTGCGGCGGTCGCCTTCGTGATGTCGGCGAAGTCGGCCTTGGCGAGCTTGATCGAGGCCGTGCCGGCGACGATGGTGTCGCCGCCCGAGGCGTCAGTCGAGAAGAGCTCGGCGCCGCCGTCGAACGTGACCGTCATCGTCGCGCCATCGGCGAGCGCATAGGGCTCCTCGGTGCCGACGATCTGGACGCGCGCAGTGGTGGTCAGGACGGGGCGACGCTTGGCGCGGGGGCCATGGACGAAGAAGTTCGATGTGGCGAACTTGCCGTCGGGCTCCGGACAGCCGTCGATCTTGCAGCCCTGCGCCGAACCCTCGACGACCGTCGTGTGGTCGATGGCAACGCCGTCCTTCTTGAGGATGACGGTGACCACCGGCGCCTCGCCAGCGACGAAGAACTTCTTGTTCTTGGGCTCAGAGACCGTCACCGTGCCGACGAACTCTGGGATGTTGCGCGGGTCGTGCTTGGTCCAGTCGTGGAACTCGACGATGTCCTCAGGTGCATGGCAGCCGCTGCAGGTGCCGTCGGCCTTCTTGCCGCCCTTGTGGCCGTCGCCGGTCACAAAGTTGACCGTGTCGTGGCAGGCGCCGCAGGCCTCGATCGAGGGCAGCTTCTTCCAGTTGTCGACCTGCGGCAGGTCCTTGACGTCGCCCTGGTGGCACTTGGTGCAGTTCTCGATGACGGCGGGGAAGCCGACCTTCCACCAGGTGTGCTTGGTGTTCTTGTAGCCCCAGATCGCGTATTTGCCGTTGTCGGCCGACTCGTCGATCTCCGTGGCCGGGTTGTCGAAGACGACGCCGTCCTTGCCGGCGATCGAGTGCAGCTCGGCGCCCGCGTGGATCTTGTGGATCATCGTGGACATATTGACCGTGTGGCCGCTCTCGGGGTCGGTGGTGCTGGGGTTGTGGCAGGTCACGCAGACCGCGACGTCGAGGCGGTTGCCGCCGTGGCCGTGGAACTCGTTGCCGTGGCACTGCTTGCAGGTCGCGGTGGCGATCAGGTCGCGGCGGGTCTTGATCGCCGTTCCGTCCGGAACGAAGTCGAACCACGCGTTGGCCGTCGGGCCAGAGTGGCCGCCGAACATGACCGAGACGCGGTGGGTCAGCTTGCGATCGTAGGCGATCGCGACGCCGTCGGCCTTGGCCTCCTTGAGGTTGGCGAGGAACTCGTAGGTGTAGGTGCCGTCGCCGTTGTTGGTGAACTTGCCCTTGCTATCGGTCGACGCCTGCAAGGCCTTGTCGCCGTCCTTGGCCGGCCAGTCATAGTCCTTCGAGTTCGCTACGGTCTTCACGGTTGTCTGGTAGGCCACCCAGTAGTCGGGCTTGTTCTCGCCGCCGGGGACGAGCTTGACGATGTTGGCGCTGATCGACTTCAGATCCGTGACCGGCGTCTTGTCCTTGTCCTTGCCGTTGACCGTGAAGTTGATCGTGACCTTGCCGGCCTCGTCGGCCGTCGCGCTCGTGATCATCGCCGTAACGAAAGCCTTGCCCGCCGTGGCGAACTCGCCCGTCGACGTCAGGTACTCTTCGCCGTGGAAGTTGGTGATCTTGAAGTTGTCAGCAGACTCGCCAGCCGCGCCAGCCGCGCCAGCCGCGCCAGCCGCGCCAGCAGGTCCGGTCTCGCCGGGTTTGCCATCTGCGATGGTAAGCTCAGTTCCGCCGCACTTGATCGTGCTCGAGCCGTCGCCGTTGTCCGTGGCTTCGCAGCCGGTGCCGTCCGCGCCGTTCGCCAGCGTCACCGTCGTGGTGCCGCAGGTGACCGTGCTGGTGTCGTCGCCGTTGTCCTTGACCGTACACGAGTCGCCGGCCGCGCCGGGACCGCCATCCGCGAGGGTGACTGTCGTTGTGCCGCAGGTGACGGTCTTGGTGCCGTCGCCGTTGTCTTTGGCGCTGCAGGCGTCGCCTGCGTCGCCCTTGTCGCCCTTGTCACCGTTCTTGATCACAACAGCAGCGGCGTCGCCGCAAACGACGGACGTCGTGCCGTCGCCGTTGTCCGTGATCGAGCAGCCGGCGCCGTCAGCGCCATCGGCGCCCGCTTCGCCGCCGTCGCCGCACGCGGCGCCCGCAAGACCGACAGCGACCAGCGCTGTTCGGATCATCCATTTTTCGAGGAACCTACTCATCTCAACCCCCTGATAGACTGGGCCACCGACCCGCGCGTCTTGCGCGATTCGACCCGAATGGCCCGTGACCGGGCCCGACCAAGATTCGTCACCATGGAAGACGGGGCGCCGTTGCCGAACGCCCCCCCCAACCCAAGCTCGCTGACTGATGTACGAACCCCATCCGACGCGGACCGCAACCTACGACCCCGTCGCGCCACCACTCTCGCCGCTACGAGCGGCCTTTCCACTGGATAGACGAGTCTGAAATGGAGTCAGTGTCAATAGGATACTGCATCAAAAGGTGCTTTATTTGGTTTTCGGTTGCGCGCCGGTGCGGCGACGCTGCGCGCAAACGCTGTACGTTGCTCCGCCCTGGCACCCGGCTCAGCTCCGTGACCCAGATCATCGCAGCGGTCGCGAGTATCGAACCTCGCCGCAAGAAGGAAGAAACCACGCGGTCGGTGAGCGATCAGGTGGACCCTCGCGGCGATGGTGCCAGCGGCGGAGGTTCGTTGGTGATGGAGACCTGCATGGCGATCTTCCCTACACGATCGTCGTCCTC
>CALGHC010000191.1 GCA_937915965.1 uncultured Myxococcales bacterium | reverse complement strand
CGTTGCACCCTGCGCGTGTGGGTGAACAAGGCGCTGGACCAGGCGCAGACCCACAGGACATTGGTCGGCGAGGTCGTCAGGATCTGGGTCAGGGCGGCGTGCCCAGCCAGGCCACCCATCGCCCGCAGCGCGAAACGCTCGCAATGGTCCACCACGACGATCCGCCGCGGTCCCGCGGCGAGCGCATCGACCACAGCCTCGGGCGTGTCGACGGCCGCCAGCGAGCAGCTCGCCGCGACGAAGCGGCAGACGTCGTCGGCGCCCAGCAGGAGCGCAGGGACGGTGATCCGAATGAGCTCTGGACGCTTGGAAAGCTGACCATCGTCGTGCTGCGCTGCGCCTTCAAACTGGTCCAGCCACGTCGTCTTGCCGATGCCGCGCGCCCCGACCACGGCGACCGTCTGCGCGGGCCCGCCGGCACGCCAGCCGCGCACCAGGGCCATCACCTCATCGAGGCCATCGGCGTCCAACGACGTCTCGGCTGGTGGCGGGCCGGGCGCGAAGATCGCCTGAAGCGACGTGGGCAAGCCGGTCGGGTCGAGGTCGTCGAGTCCCTGCGCGCGTGCGTGCTTCTCGAGGCGTTTGCGGAACAGCCACGCGAGCGCTCGGCGCGTCTGCTCGAAGGAGAGCGCCACCGCCCGGCCTTGGCGCGCGATCGCCATCGCCGCGACCCAGGCGAAGGCGGCGAGGACGACGAAGACGCCGTGCGGCCGGTCGCGGTTGGCGGCGACCGACGCGGCGAGTCCGCCGTGGGGAAAGGCGGCGAGCTAGGCGCGCGCGATGTCCTCGCGCCAACGCCGAAGCAGGATCCAGGCGATCGGCAGCGCGGCGATCCAGAAGAAGCGTACGACCTGCGTGTAGAGGTAGCCCTCGCCCAGCAGGGTGCCGGCGAGCACGATGGCGACGTGGATACCCAGACCAACCCGCGCCACCAGACGCACCGACCGCAAGATCCGGTCAGCGAGCTGCGCGTCAACCGTGCGCTCGGCGGTCGAAGCGGCCGCTGTGAGCGCGCCGACGGCGCCGGCGAGGATCAAGCGATACCAGGCCCAAGCCATCACCACGGCCCGCACGACCGCTAGCTCGGAGGACGTCTCGGCGTCGAGGACGAGGTCGAACAGCGACATCAGGCCGATCAACCAGCCGGCCTCCGGGCCGACCGCCACGACCGTTCGGAAGGCGGCCTCGAGCCAGCGGCGCAGGGTCGGCTCGCCGAGGCGGGCCGCGAGCGTGACGCGCAAGCCAGCGACGACGACCCGCCATCGACGGCGGAATAGCCAGGCGATCACCAACAACACCAGCAACTTGGCCAGGGTCCAACTCGCGGCGCCGACCGCGAGGACGATGTCCTCAAGGTCTTCGAAGCGCCCCGCCCACTGCAGCCACGAGCGTGGGTACCAGGCGATCATCAGCTGCAGGTGGCGCAGCTCGCGGCCGAACTGGGCGAGACCGGCGCGGGTGAAGCCGAGCAGCTCGGAGCGCCGCGTCGACGAGACTCTCCCGATCAGCGCGATGCGCAGATCGTTGACGCTGCGCAGATGGCGCGCCAGATCGGCCGCGGTCGCCGTGCGGAGCGCTTGGTCCTCGGCGTCGAGGCGATCCGCCTCGACTTGCAGCGCCTCGAGCGCGGCCGCCAGCGCGTGCTGTTCGGCCGCGCTCGCGCGACCGAGAAGGTCGCGACGGGGCGGCGGCGCGACGACCGGCACCCGCTGGTCGCCAGACAACTCGACCAGAGCTTCAGAGAACGCGTCGCGGGCGGCCTCAAGATGAATCACCGTCTCGTCGTAGCGGGCGCCGGCGGCCTCGACGGTCAAGTTGGGGTCGTCGACCGCGACGCCCAGCGTTCGCTGCCAGACCAGGCGGGCCGAAGCCGCGTCGGCATGCCGGCCGCGGGTCTCGCCGAGCGCCCCCTGGAACTGCGCCAGCGCGAGCCGAATCTCGGCCAACCGTGCTTCCTCGCGGGCGACCGCCCGGCTGACGTCTGAAGCCGCGCGGCGCAGCCGTTCGAGGGCCTCGATACGTTCCTGCGCGGCCAGGCGCGCGCCCTCCTCAGCGTGGGCGACCGCAAGTTCGGCCGCCTGCTGCTGATCTGCGATCTCGCGAGCGAGCTCGCCGTTTGCAGACGTCTCGTCGGTGTCAGCGGTCAAGTCGGGCGCGAACGCCTCGACTGGCGTGACAGCCGTCGCCAGCGGCGTGGGATCCCGCGGGAGCTGCGCGGCCGTGGCCGCACGAGGTAGGCCGGGCGCCATGGGGGCGGCATCAGCGGGCAAAACGAGGGCCGTCACGAGGGCAAGCGTCAGAGCGCTCAGCGAACGGGGTCTGTTCATGACACGTTCCAACGGCCCACTCTCGGCCCCGGCAGCAAGACGGGCATCGTAGGGGAAGGCGACACAGCGGTCTACGGGCGCGTGCCCCGGACGAGGTGGCAGACGGGGTGCTTGTGACACCGAGGAGCCGGGGCGACCACCACGCTCTTGTCGATGTGGGCCGCGATCTGGGCGAGCAACCTACCGTTGACCGAGGCGCCGGTGTGCAGCGTGACCGCGGTCTGGCAGAGGAGAGTGCCCTCGACGTGAGCAGGCCAGGTGCCAGCCGTGTCGTTGGTGTCGCCGAGGCCGCCCGAACGGTGCTCGTCATTGCCGGGGCCGAACAAGTCCCATCCGGAGCCCGCGTTGCAGGCAGTCAGGAGGCCGCCGAGTCCGAGCAGGAGCGCCTGCAAGGCCGCCGTCGTGTGGAATCGTCGGTGCATCCTCGTATCCATCGGTTCACCCATGTGGTGTGGCTACTCTCGGGCTGTAGTGCAACAGAACGCGTTCAGTCTCCGATCGGCGCGACGGAGCGTCAGCTGTGCCTCACGTCACCGTCCTCGCTGCAGCCACGCATTGCGTCGTGTGCGGCGGCCAACGGGTTGGCTGGCGCCTCGGCCACCTCGTCTGGCCGCGATGCGCAGGTCCAAGCGGCCGGACCACGAACCCGGCCAGAACCCGTTGCACTTCGGTCTCAAGCGTCGCATCCTGGCCTGGCTTGGCCAGGCCTGACCCGCCCGGAGTCGGCGTTGGCGCTGACTCCTTCGGCCCGATGCACGAGGACGGTCCAGGATGCGACGCCGCAGCGCAACCACAGTCCGTTGCGCGGCTTTCGCCGCCTGGGTTTTCGCTTTCGCCGCCTGCTCCGACCCGGTCACCACCGGTGGCGCTGGAGCGGACCCCACCACCTCCGGCCCTGTGTGCCACGCCCTGCAGCGCCGCCCCGACGACAGCTGCTGCCCGCTCGGCCACTTCTACCTCCACGCCGACAACGAATGCGTCGCTGTCGGGCCGCCCGAGTGCGCTGACGCCGCCTTCTCTGACCCCGCCGGCTGCGTGCCGCGCTGGTGCTGGAGCGGCGAGAGCGAAAGCGGCGGCGGCTGCGACCCCGTCATCGACGACGACTGTCGCGTGATCGGCCGCCTGTGCACGCCCGACGAGCTCGCCACGGGCGCCGGCTGCGGGGCCGGCGAGGCCCCCGATTCCGACGCTTCCGGCAGCTGCGTCCCCACCGGCTTCTTCGCCGGCAGCGGCGTACCGAAGGACTGGGACGGCGACGCGGCGACGCTGCCACCCGTGCCGCCGCTCGACGAGACCATCCCGCCGGGGGTGCCGCCGCTGACGCCGCTGCCTGATGTCGAGGACACCTTCTTCTGCCGCGATGAAGCCACCGCCGAGCCCCACTTCTGCAGCGAGGCGGAGACGGCGGTCTGCCAGCGCGCCGCCGATGGCTCGCTGCCCGACCCCGACCGTTGCGTCTACGTCGGCGTGCCGTGGGCGTCGCGCTACTGCCCGCCAGGCTTCGTCGTCGACTCGGCGGCCAAGGTCGATGACGGGCAACTGCCGGCATGTAAACCAGATCCGGCGGATTGTCCCGACGGCGAGTACGCCGGGCTGGGGGCCAGCGCTGCGAACGTCTTCGTTCACGTCACGAAGGGCGATGACACCTGGCCGGGGACGATGGCCCTGCCGGTTCGGAGCGTCGCCAAGGCGCTCGCGCTGACCCCCGCGGGTGGAACCGTCGCCGTGGCGCCGGGGACGTACACGGGATCAGTAACGATCGCCAAGGCGGTGACGCTGCGGGGTCACTGCGCTGCGCAGGTCAGCCTGGTCGGTGACGCGGGGATCTCAGCGATGGCGATCGGGAGCCCGGCGGCGGCCGGCGAGGTGAGCGTGCACGGCCTGCGCATCGGCGGCCCAGGCTACGGCGTACAGGTGACGCCGGGGCTCACCGCGCACCTCGAACGGGTGGTCGTCAGCGGCACGCGTCTGTTCGGCGTGCTGGTCGACGCCGGTGGGGTCTTGAATGGCGAGTCGCTGGTCATCGAGGGGACGCTGCCGCGGCAGAGCGACGGCGTCTTCGGGCGGGGCGTGAGCGTCGAGACTGGCTCTCGAGCGACGCTGAAGGACGTCCGTCTGCGGGCCAACGCCGGCGGTGGCTTCTTCGCCGCCGGAGTGGGCTCGGAGCTCGTCGGCGACCGGATTCTCATCGACGGCACCCTCGCCCAGCAAGGTGACGGCGCCGGGGGCTACGGCGGAGGCATCTGGTCGGGCGCCCACGTCGCCTTGCAGGACGCGCGCGTCTCGCGCAATCGCAACTCTGGCTTGGCTATCGGCACGGCTGCCGCCTCACTCACCGCCACGCGCCTGTTGGTCGACCACACGCTGCCCCAACTCAGCGACGGCAGCGGCGGCTGGGCTATCGGCGTCACGGCGACCGCCCAGGTGGATCTGCACGAGGTGCGCCTGTCGGCGAATCGCGACTCCGGCATCATCGTTGAGGAGAACGCGCAGGTGCTGGACGGGCAACACGTTCTCGTCGACCACACTCAAGCGCGGCTCTCGGACGGCGAGGCTGGCCGCGGCGTCCAGGCCTTGAGCGGCGCCAGGGTCGCGCTGCGCGACGTGCGCCTGTCGACGAACCGAGAGGTGGGTCTCGTCGCCAGCGATGTGGGTACCGAGGTGACGGTCGACCGCCTCCTGGTCGACGGCACCCTGCCATCGCAAAGCGACAAGTCGAGCGGCATGGGCGCAGACATCATCGATGGCGCTCGAGTTGTGTTGCGCGATGCGCGGCTGACCGCGAACGCCTTCGTCGGCGTCTTCGTCGACGGGGGCGAGCTCGACGCCGCCGCGCTCGTGATCGACCACACCGGGCCCGACGCGAGCGACGGCACCTCCGGCGATGGGCTCATGGCCACGAACGGGGCCAACGTCGTGCTCAGGGCCGCGCGCATGAGTCAGAACAGGAACGTCGCGTTGGCGTGCAGCGGCGCCGGGACCCGAGTGGTCGCGACGGCGCTCGTCGTCGACGGCACGCTCCCCCAGCAGAGCGATCACGAGTTCGGCCGCGCCATCGGCGTGCAGTTTGGCGCGGACTTGCAGATTCGGACAGGGCGCCTCTCTGCCAATCGCGAGACGGGGCTGCTCTCACTGGGGGCCGGCAGCCGGGTGAGCGCCGTGGGCGTGCTGATCGATGGCACGCTGCCTCAGGCGAGCGACGACGCGGCGGGGGTCGGCGCGATCGCCCAGGCGGGCGGTGAACTCGATCTCAGCGGCGCCCACCTGGTCGCCAATCGCAAGGCTGGATTGTTCGCCCTCGCCGGGACCGTCCGCCTCGCCGGCGTCACCATCGCGGACACCGAGGTGCAAGCCTCCGACCAGACCGGCGGCGCCGGCATGTGGCTGACCGCAGCGAGCCAGGTTGCCGTGCTGGCGAGCCGGCTGCGCGGCAACCACTCGCTCGCCCTCGCCGCCGACAAGAGCGCCGTCGTGGTGCGCAACTCGGTGCTGCTGGACACCGCCTGGAGCGACCACGGCGAGGTCGACGCCGCCGGCTACTACACCGGCAAGAAGACGCCGCTGGCCGACGGAATCCTCTTGAACGCGGCACCTGACGCGGCGATCGAGCGATGCCTGCTCGTCGCCCACATGCGCGCTGGCGTGCTCATCGAGTCGAGCCCGGGGGCGACCGTCCGCAGCTCGCTGGTCGCGGCGCAGGGCGGTCAGTACGGCATCGTCGTGCAGCACACCCCCGGCGTCGAGACGTCCCGCAACGCCGTCTTCGGTGCCGCGCTCCAGGACCGCGCCACCGACGCCGGCTTGTCGTTGCCTGCGCCGCCCGAACCGGTGAAGACCTCGGCCAGCGGTACGCCATGACGCGCCGTCGTCCGGCAGGTTCGGGACCTGCCGCCGCAGACGCAGACGCCGCTACTTGCAGACGCCGCTACTTGCAGACGCCGACACCGGCTGTTGTCCGCTGCACCTGCCACATTGGGTGGCCGAGGGCGGAGGCGCCGGCGGAGGCGGACACGACGACCCGGCCGCCAACCAGGATGAAGGTGTCGTTGGGGCCGTTGGCGATACCCCGCAAGGAGTCGCTCCCGGACCCGGCGAGGATCTTCTCGGCGAGGACGGCGCCAGCGAGGTCGACCCGCATGAACCAGCCATCGAGGCCCCCCTCGCCAACCCGGTGGCCGACGAGAGCCCAGCCGCTACCGGCGACGGTCGCGTCGTTGATCAGGTCGACGCCGCTGAAGCCGAAGCGCAGGTCGAAGCCGGCCGGCCCGCCCATGGCACAGTAGCCGTTGGCGCAGGTTCCCGCATCAACGCAGGCGTCCTGGTCGGTACAGGCATCACCATCATTGCACTTGGCGTCGGTAGCGACGTTGACGCAACCCTCGTCGGCGACGCAGCTGTCCTTGGTGCACACCTCGCCGTCATCACACACCCGCGGCTTGCCGGCGCACGTACCGTTCTTGCAGGTCTCGGCGGTGGTGCACAGGTCGCCGTCCTTCGCGGAGGCCGGCTGCCACCAGCATGCACGGGCCGAGAACGGGGTCTTCAAGGTCCAAGCGGATCCTCGGGCCAGGCCTGGGCGCGAGGTGCGACAAGGGCCAGAACCTCGCAGCGCAGCGGGCCTGTGATGTCCTTGGCCGGATGCTGTCCCTCGCGGGCCGGCCTCGGAAACGGACACGGCCCCGGACACGGCCACGGCCACCCTCAGGGAGGCCACGCCGCCCGTACGCAGCGGGGACGGCGGGAAGACCAGGCTCTTCCCGCCGGGGAGGGCTCCGATGGCAAGCCCCGACGGTTGCCACCACACGGCGGCCGCCTTTGCGCTGCCGCCCCGCCATGAGAAGCTGCCAACGTCATGCCAACACGCCCCCTGCTGGTCGCCATCCTTGTCCTCCTCACAATGCTCGCCGCCTGTGGCTGCAAACGCAGCGTGACCGTCGAAGGGCCGGTGGCGCAAATCCATACGGCTTCAGTCGGCCAGGCGGTGGCCGCGCCTTCCCCGGCGACGCCAACCGACCGGGCTCTGCCGACGTCGCCGGTGAACGCCAGCGGGCTGCAACCGCTGTTCGCAGGCAGCGGGGCACGAGGCCACTTCGACGCCGCGCGCTGGTCCGACGCCGCGCGCGCATTCGGCGCCTGGATTGACGCCAACCCGGGCCACGCTGACCTGCATCGGGCGCGCTTCCTGCGCCACTTCAGCGAGCACCGCGCGGGCCTGTACCGACCGGCGCTTGCGGGTCTGGCGGCCCTTTCCAAGGAAGGGGGCCTGCTGGCCGACCACGAGCGCCTGTGGGCAGCCGAGGCGGCGAGTCTGGCGGGTGAACCGACGCAGGCGGTGGCGCTACTCGATGCCATCATCGACCCTGGCTTCGTGCGCCGCGGCCACGTCCTGGTGCTGCGCGCGCGGGCCTGGACGGCCATCGGCGACACCCAACGGGCCACGGCCACCTGGCGCGAGCTGTTGCGTTGGGTCAAGAAGCCGGATTCCGCGGTACTGCTGGAGGCGGGGTTGGCGTTGGCTGCGGTCGGCGACACGCAGCGGGCTGGCAAGACCTTGCGCGGCATCCTGGTGCGTTACCCGGGCACGCGAGCGGAGAAGACCGCCATGGACCACCTGGCCCGCCTGCCCGCGGAGGTCGCCCAGTTGAGCCACGCCGAAAGGTTGGGCCGGATGAGGAGCGCCCGCAGCCGGCAGCGTCGCGAGATCGCTCTGGCGGAGGCCGCCAGGATCAAGGCCGATCGACCCGCCGGCAGCGCTGACTGGTGCGCTGCGGCGCTGGTGGAGGCGCGCGTGGTAGAGACCTTCTTCAATCGCCGGCCCGACGCCTTGCGCTTGTTCGAGGAGGCGGTCCGGCGCTGCCCGAAGACCGCAGCTTCGGCCAAACTCTGGTACAGCGCCGGCCGACGACAGAACAGCAGCGGCACGCCCGCCGCCGCCCGGGCCATGTTCGACCTGGTCCGCAAGCACGCACCAAAGTCGACCCTGGTCGACGACGCCCTGCGCTGGCAGGCGCTGATTGAACGCAAGGTCGGTCACCACAAGCAGGCAGACAAGCTGCTGCAGCGCGCCATCGCGCACGGCGGCGACATGGGCGAATACGCCAGCTGGGATCTGGTCTGGCATCACTACAAGGCCCGTCGCTGGGACAAGGCCATCGCCGCCGCCCAGACCGCTCTGGATGCCGGGCGCAAGCCGGCGCGCGCCTACAACCACGGTCGATTGCGCTATTGGCTGGGCCGGGCCGAGGCACGCCGCGGCCGCAAGGGCAGGGCGAAGGCCATGGCGGCCTGGGCGCAGGTGGTGCGGCAACATCCCCTGACGTGGTACGGCTGGCTGGCTCGCATCCGGCTCAAGGCCATGGCGCCCAAGGAAGCCGAAGCTGCCTGGCGAGATGCCCAACGACAGCGAAAAGTGCCGGGTCTGCTGGCCGCAAACGCGGAGCTGCTCCGTGATCGCCACCTGCTGACCGCGATCGAGTTGATGCGATTGGGGCTCACCACCTCCGCAGCGCGCGAGCTCGCCGCCGTAAAGTGGAGGACGCTGGCCAAGAACGGCGACGGTGAGGCGCGCATGCTGCAGGCGCTGATGCACCAGGCGGTGGGCCACCACAACACCAGCACCGCGCTGGCATTGCGCGATCGAACGTTCGATCGCTTCTGGCCCGCCGGCACCAACCTGGAGCGCTGGCGCCTGGCCTACCCACGGCCGGCAGGGTTTGCGGCCGCGGTGGCTGCCGCCGCTGCCAGCAGCGACGTCGACCCCAGCTTCGTCTGGTCGATCATGCGCTCGGAGTCCCGTTTCAACCCGAACATCCAGAGCCCCGTGCTGGCCACGGGCCTGCTCCAGTTGATGTTGCCCACCGGCCAGAAGATGGCCCGCCATCTGGGCGAGACGGGCCCGATCAGCCACGAGACCCTCAAGCAGCCTGCGCTCAACATCCGCCTGGGAGTCGGCTACATGGCCCGGCTGCGCTCAAGGGTAGACGGCCAGTATCCGCTGGTCGCTTCCGGTTATAACGCGGGCCCCCACAACACCAACAAGTGGCTCAAGAAGCGCGGCAACATGGAACTCGACGAGTTCGTCGAAGCGATCCCCTTCCGCGAGAACCGTCGCTACGTCAAGAGCGTCCTGACCTCGACCCTGCGCTATGCCACGCTGTATGCTGGCGGCGCGGCGCCCGACCTGCCGCTGGAGCTGCCAGCCCCTCGGTAGGCAAGCGAAGCCTATGGACAGGCCGGATGAACGCACTTCTGCTCCGCGCCACACAACCCCTCGAAAACACGCGATGACAGCCTTGGCTTGTCGAGGTTGTCGGACAACTTTGGCTGACGCAATCCCTGATATCAGGCCCAAAGACCGCGTCCGCGACCGTCAGGACGTAGACGTTGCAGCGCTTCGGGCTGAAGATCAGGGACCAGGAGCGCGCGGGCGAAAGTGAGCAGAGCTGTGGAAGCCTGGGCAGAGCTGCATCAGGCCGAGCTGCTGGAAGATTGGCGTCTGCTGCAGACCGGTGACCCCGCGAAGCCCATCGCTCCGCTCACGTGAGGTCCCAATGCCGCGTCGGCGGTCACGGGCGAAGCCGCGTCCAGTAGCGCCGGAATCGTCGCCGGTGCCATTTCACCACTGTCTGGGGCGTGACGATCGATAGACGTGTGGCCCATTCCGCCGACGACTTACGAAAGGCGACAAGGACGCCCCGGTCAGCATCGTTGATGGGGGGCGCGGTCGCTCGTGCTTAAGGGCCGTGACCTGTTGGCGGGGGATGAGATTCTTTAAGACGAGGTCTGTCCGGGGGGCTGGCGAGGGCCTGGACCACCCGAACGGCGATGACGACCACGCAGACGAAGAGCCTGGGGAAAGTGAGCATGCCCTGGCTCCTGGCGGACGAACCCGCAGATCTCAACTTTCACGGGCCTGCTGCAACCGCGAGTTTTCGTTGGCAGACGGGTATTGAGGATGCACAGCGTGAACATTTGCCCAGTCATGCCGGGCACCAACGCTGTCGATGGTGCGCAAATGTTCCGCCGCCGGGCGGGCGCGGCGAGACTTTCAACACAGAAGATTTGTGTCGATAAATTATGAATACGCTTGACCAT
>CALGHC010000190.1 GCA_937915965.1 uncultured Myxococcales bacterium | reverse complement strand
GGGGGCTGGCACCCCGACGCGCCCAACGAGGTGGCACCCCGACGCGTCCGACGAGGTGGCTGGCACCCCGACGCGCTTCGCCATCGCAACAGGGATTGCCGAAACAACCTTGGGTCTGCCATAGACAGTACCTGCCCAGAACCGCCGCCTGCGTTGGACCGGAGCTTGAGACTTGACCGATTGGCAGACACACGCTGCGCTGCGCTCAAGGCGCGAGGCATCAAAGGCCAGTGGCGTCGCGCTCCTTGTGTTTGGCTTCTTCGCTGCAGGCTGCGTGTCGGTGGCGGGCTATCAGCGCGGGGAGGTCGTTCCGGTCGACGAGCTCGTTCGCCACCGCGACGACCCGGTCGCGCTGGCGGTGCGGCTGCTAGCCGAGGGCCGGCCGGCGCTGGCCTTTCACGCCCTCGAAGTCGGTCGCACGATGCGTTTCGTCGGCGAGCAACTTGTGCGCCGCGACCACCGACAGCGCGCCGCGAGCGGGCTGACTCTCGGCGATGACCTGCGGATCAGCGCCGCCTCCGCCGGAACCGATTGCCGCGACGACCTGCCGGGCAGCTGCGGGCGCGCCGGGCCCAGCCTCGCAGTCCGCGGTGGCTCACGTGGCCTGGTCATGCAGCGGTTGGGTGCCGCACGCCGGGCGCGCGACCAGACCGCCCAGGACCAATTCTGGACGGACTACAAGATCGTAGAGCGCCGCCTCGAGGCCTTCGCGAGGTCCGAGGGCGTTCGGTCCTACCGCTCGATCTTCCACGGCCGCTTCGTCGTGCCCTCAGCGGCCAACGCCCAGCTTTCTCTCGGCCCGGAACAGGCCTACGTGAGCTACCTCATCGCCGACGTCGCGTGGGCCCTTGTGGTCACCCGCCGCGGCAGCCACGCCGTACGGCTCGCGGCCCCGCCCGACGCGATCGCTGCAGCTGCCGCGGCGCTGCGGGTGGCTATCCTGTGCCCGACCTACCGCCCAGATGTCCAGTTGCGGCGCTGCGGACCACGCTGGCACGAGGCATGGCAGGCGCCGGCGGCACAGCTGCACGCGATGGTACTCGCGCCCATTGAATCGCATCTGCAGGGCGCCACGTCGCTGTTCGTGGCGAGCGACGGGCCGCTGGTACACGTTCCGTTCGCCGTCTTGCGCAACGCGGACGGGCAGCTCGCAATACGGCGCCGGCGGATTACGTACGTCCCGTCGCTCTCGATCTACCTCATGGCGCTGAACCGCAAGCGCAGCGAGGCGCCCCCATCGATGCTCGCCGTCGGTGACCCGCTGCACGAACTGGCACAGACCATGCGCTTGCCCATGGCGGCGCTCGAAGCCACGACCGTCGGTGGCATCTTCGACGGCTCAACGGTACGGATCGACGCGACCGCCAGCGAAGTGTCCGTGCTGCGGGACATCGCGAGCCACAACGTGCTGCACTTCGCCACCCATGGGATCGCCAGTCGTGACGACCCCCTGCTGTCTGCGCTCTTGCTTGCGTCGGGCGACGGTGGCGACGGCTTGCTCACCGCAGACGAGATCCGCTGGCTCAATCTCGACCACCTACACGTCGCGGTGCTCAGCGCGTGCGAGACCGCAGTAGCCAGCGAGGCGCACGGTGGCGATGCCGCCCTGTCGAGCCTCGTCGGCAGCTTCCTGGTCGCGGGCGCACCTGCCGTAGTCGGCACCTTCTGGCAGGTCAACGACACCTCGACGACGCTGCTCATGATGCGATTCTATGAGGCCTTCCTCGAGGTCGGCGTCTCCGAAGCCATCCGCCGCGCCCAGCTGGACCTGAGCGGCCACGCCGAATTCGGACACCCCTTCTACTGGGCGGCCTTCTCGCCGTGGGGGATCGACTCATGAGCCGAAGAGTCCGCGCCGCGCCCCGCGACTCGCAGCCACGTGCCCTGCCCGGTGCGGTGCTGATCGCCGCGCTCGCGGTCACCTCGGCGTGCACGCTGACAGGCTACGAACGCGGGCTCGTCCGCCGGGTCGAGTCACACAAGTCGATCGACCGCGGCGATGTGATCGCGCAAGCGGTCCGCATCGACGCCGGCCATGTGGGCGTGCTTCTGCGACGCACTTCCCACGTCCGCATCGAGCGCCAGGCGATCTACCAGACCATCGTCGGCAAGGCCGAGTGGTTGCCCTGGATGGAGCCCCTGGAGTTGCTCGTTTCGCCGATCTACCTGCCAGTGACGATGCTGCTCGCCGCTTTCGCCATGGACGACACACCCAACCACAAGATGCCCGCGAGCACCCGCTGGAAGATCGCATTTGCGCCAATCAATCCATTCTGCACGGTTTTCGGCATGACCCTGCGACGCTCTGAGGTCAGCGACGAGGAACATTTCCGCGACGAGCCCCACACGATCCGCTTCCCCATGCACCTGCCGCTGGCGGATCACGCCGTCACCTGG
Source organism: uncultured Myxococcales bacterium (assembly GCA_937915965.1). Classification (GTDB taxonomy): domain Bacteria; phylum Myxococcota_A; class UBA9042; order UBA9042; family UBA9042; genus CALGHC01. Next base: position 821 of record CALGHC010000190.1, on the reverse strand, counting down.
CGTGCGCTGTCGGCCGACGGCAGCCAGACGGCCGCAGGCACCGCGACCACCGATCCGTTTGGCCGACTGATCTTTGCGGAGACCGACGCGGCTACCATCGCCATCAAGGGAGACGGCTGGCAGGTCACTGCGTCGCTCGCTGGCCTTTGATCCCTACCCTGATCGCGCCGGCCAGACAGGTGGCGCGCACTCACGCTCTCTGGAGTCACAATGCATCACCATGCCCACTTGAGCGCCGCAGCGGCCCTGCTGACTGCCAGCCTCGCGGCCTGCGCGCCAACGGTCTACTACCAGCAGAGCGCGCTGCAGGTGATGGGCGGCGGTGGCCGGGACTTTGCATCGGAGTTTCACGGCAAGCCCACGCCCGTGCAGGTCGGTGTCGTCGAGGCGGCGTTGCGTCACGACAAGGTCTGGCCACTGCGCCGCTACTTCGAGACCGCGCTGCGCATGCGCGCCACCCCGCCGGATGTGTCCTTCTTCAAGAAGCCGCTCATCAACCTGTCGCTCAGCACAACTGAGCACATGGTCCAGGTCCTGATCGCCGCCGGCGTCGCCGAGACGGATATCGACGCCCCGATGTTGCAGAGACTCTACGCCAGGCTGGCGGCCCCACACATCGCCAGGTCGCTGCGCGAGAACGGCTGGGCCAACATCACCTGGGGTCCGGCGGGACCCAGCGAAGACGGCACGAGCCTCGACATAGGCTCCGGCGCCAACGCCTACTTCACGCCATACCCCGATCAGCAGGAAGTGACGATCCACATCGCGACCAAGGCCGGCGCCTACGCTTGGCGGCACTTCACGTTCGATGTGAGCAAAGT
>CALGHC010000189.1 GCA_937915965.1 uncultured Myxococcales bacterium | reverse complement strand
ATGGGGCCAGCTTGCCCGGTCGCCACGGGGCTGGACAAGCCCGGGTCGGCCAAGAACTGATCGATGCACTGCGAGGTCGGCGTAGTTTTCGCACACGACGGGATCAGCAAGACCGTGTACGAAACGCCACAGCGCTAGCCAAACCGCTAGCCAAACACGAAACGCCCCGAAGGGCGCCTCGCAATATTCAATCATTTCGGGAGCCAAGAGCGGGACTTGAACCCGCGACCTGCTGATTACGAATCAGTGAAAACGGTGTTTCAGGGGGGTTCAGGAGATTCCACGAACGCGCACTATCGCCACGACTTTGCTAGACTATCATCCGATGTTTGTGCCAGGAGGTGTCAGGGGGATCCACCCATTGCCGCCCCAGAAGTGCAGCCGAAGTGTAGCCGTTTTGGGCCGGGGTTGCTAGGCTCGCGGTCGCTGGCTCGCTGACCTGGGCCGCCGGGACCACGCCATGAAGTTCAGCGATCGCTACGTCCAGAGTCTCAAGGCCCAGGCGAAGCGCTACACCATCTTCGAGGACAACACCCACCGGTCGGGCACGCTCGGTCTGCGCGTCTCGCCAGCGGGTTCGAAGATGTGGGTGCACTTCTACGTCGTCGAGGGACGCCGGCGCATGGTGACCCTGGGACGCTACCCGGCGATGACCGTCGCCGAAGCCCACGCCGCCCACGCCGACGCGGCGCTGGCCCTGCAGCACGGCACCGACCCGGTGCCAGCCCCGGTGGACGAGCCCAAGGTCCAGCCCGAGACGGTGACCGTGGCCGAGCTCGTCGAGGGCTTCGTCGCCTGGCAGCGGGACCGCAAGAAGAAGAAGACCTGGGCCGAGGACGAACGTCAGCTGCGCCACGACGCGCTGCCCGTGCTCGGCGGTCACCGGGTCGTCGACGTCAGCCGCGGCGACATCCGCCGCTTGCTCGAGGCAGTTGTCGACCGAGGCGCACCGGTCGCAGCGAATCGGCTGTTTGCCGTCGTCAGGCGGATGTTCAAGTACGCGATCTTGCAGGAGCTGATCGAATACTCGCCCTGCTACGCGCTGGAGACCCCGACGCAGGAGGCCTCGCGAGAGCGCTACCTGGACGAGGACGAGCTGCGGCGGTTCTTCGCGGCGCTGCCGACCGCCGCGATGTGGCCGCCCACCCAGCTCGCGCTGCTGTTCGTCCTGCTCACGGTCAAGCGCAGCGGCGAGGTCGTCCACGCGCTGTGGTCGGAGTTCGATGCGGACCACACCTCCTGGACGATCCCGCGCGAGAAGGCGAAGAACGCCCAGACCGACACCGTGCTGCTGTCGCCGCAGGCCCGCATGGTGCTGGACGCCATCGCCCGTCACGATGTCGGCAGCGGCGTCGTCTTCCCGTCGATCCGCGGCGGCGAGCCCATGGCCCAGACCGCGCTGGCCCGGGCGGTCGCGCGCAACCGCGACCACTTCGGCTTGCCGCATTTCACGCCCCACGACCTGCGCCGCACCGCGGCCACCGGGCTCGCCCGGCAAGGCACCGATGACAAGGTGCTGTCGAAGCTGCTCAACCACAAGGTCGGTGGCGCGACGCCGACCTACAACCGTCACGCGTACCAGGACGAGAAGCTGGAGGCGCTGGAGAAGTGGGGCGCGCGGCTGGCCGAGTTGGGGCTCGAGGAGGCGATCGAGCGGGTCGCGGCGAAGGTCGGGTGGCAGACGGATGGTGTCTGGTGGGAGCGGCGCGAGGCGCGGATCGCAGGGGCCAGCAGCGCGGCGGTCGCGAAGAGCGGGCCCTCGCGGCAGGCTGCGGCTCGGGATGGCGGCGCAGCGCGCAAGGCGCCGAGGTCCGAAGCGCGGGTGGTGCGGCGGCCTGGCGGGCGGTCGCGTCCTGGCGGAACCGCAAGGCGACCTGGAGATTGACAGGCCAGCGACCGCCGTGCGATCCAACCGCGACGCAGGGAGGCGCCCATGGTCATGTCGTCGGGCCCATTGCTACCGGGCATCCAGCCCATTGAGAACGAGCGCGCAGAGGCGATCTGCGTGGCGGCCGACGTGCGTCTTGACGATCTCGCCCAGCTCGCCGCGATCGAGCGCTCGCCGGTCGGCCGGCGGGGGCGCAACGGCATCAACACGCGCCTCGCGACCGTGCTCGAAGCCGCGGCGAGCCGGCCACCGCAGCCACGTCTCACTCGCTCTCCCTCAAGTGTCGCGGTGGCCCCGGTGGGCAGCACGGCGCTACAGCTTGAGGCGATGCACCTGGAGAATTTCCTGCAGTTCGATGACGTGCATCTCGACCTGAGCACGCGGCCCGACGCGCCGCTGTGCATCGTCGAGGGCATGAACGGCTACGGCAAGAGCGCCATCATCCTGGCCATTCACTTTGGCCTCTACGGTCTGACCGAAGCCAAGGCGCGTGAGAGCGGCCGCACTGATGTCGAGTACTACGTCCACGCTTCGGCCCCGGGGCCGGCGGCGACCATGCGGGTTGGCTTGACCTTTGCCGCGGAAGACGGCGAACGCATCCAAATCAGCCATCAGGCCAGCTACAGCCGCTCAGGCGGTCGCTGGCGGATGAAGGGACGCCCGGAAGCTCTGGTCCAGTTGACTGCAGGCGACGGGCGCGCCGCGCGCGTGCTGCGCGATGATGACGCCAACGACTGGATCTGCACCCGCTTCCCCCCGAAATTGTTGCAATACTACGCGTTCGATGCGGAGAGTAGCGTCGTGCAGGGGCTGTCCGGGCAGCGCGGTGAGGTATTGCCCGAGGTGCGCGTCGAGGTCGAAGAGGCACTTGGGGTCGCGCCGCTGCGCAAGATGGTGACCCGCTGTCGCAAACGCGCGATCGACTTGAGCCGCGAGCGCGCGGAGCACGTGGCGAACGTCGGCGAGGGCGATCCGGACCAGGCGACCGACCTGAGGGCTCGTGAGGACCGCCTGCGCAACGACCTGCGCGAACAGACCGACGCACGAGAGCAGGCGGCGCGATCGCAACGGGTGGCGCAACAGGCGTTTGATGAGATGAAGGCGCGGCTTCGACCCGAGGCCCGTGCGCGGCGCCGCGAACTCGAGGGCCTGCTCGCCGATGTAGGCCACCAACTGCGCGAGGCCGAAGAGCACTGGCAAAGCTGGATCGCCGAGGCGTTGCCGGTGCTCTTGCTGGGTACGACCGGCGTGGCGGGCGCCGATGACGCTGGCAGGCGCCCAGAGGTCGCGACCGTTGCGGCCACCCAGGGTTCGATTGACACCGCCGCACAGGGCAACGCCGACTGGCGCACCGGCGCACGTGACGCAATCGCCGCGGTCGCCCAGGCGGCAGCTGCTGGCCGTCTGACCTGGGTGCGCCCGCCGTGGCCGGGCGAGGCTGCCGTGCACGCCGAGTTGCTCGGCATGCTCGGGCTTGCCGCAAGCGCGTCAGGCCCATCCGCGACGCGGCAAATCGGCACAACGACAAGCTCAACGGTGACAGACTCACCAGCAACAAGCTCCCCAACAACAAGCTCAGTAGCAACAGGCTCAACAACAACGAGCGCAATCGGGCGGCTGCTCGATGACGCGCAGCGAAACGCTCGCGCCCGCCCCCTGCCGAGCGGCGGGATCGATTCCTTCGATGCACTCGCGCGCCACCACGATGAATTGCTTGGTGAATTGGGCATGCTTGGCGATGAGACGGACGCGCCGGGCTGGGAGGAGCGCATCGCCGAGCTTCTCGAAGCCGTCGCCGCCGCGAGGCGCACGGGCGAATCGGCCGACCAACAGTTGGCAGTGACCCGGCAGTCCGTAGCGGACATCGAAGCGCAACTCGCCGCGATCGCCCGAGCCGCAGCGGAGCGCAAACGTCAGCAACCCATGCTCGACGCGCTCCGTCGGCAGATCGAACTGGCGGAGCGCTGGGCCGACACGCTTGAGAAGATCGCCAACATGATGCTCGACGCCCGCATCGGTGAACTCGAGCGCAGCAGCTCGCAGATGCTGTTGCGGACCACCAACAAGCCGGAATTATTCAA
>CALGHC010000188.1 GCA_937915965.1 uncultured Myxococcales bacterium | reverse complement strand
GCTTGCGGACCATGTGGCAAGAAAACTGCGGGTCACTTCTGCCGGGCACATCTAGCCTATTATTTGGCAACCCCTTGTCGGTTTTGCCGAACATCCTCGACATGAAGCCACTGGCGGTGTAGACGGCTCGCGCCGGTCCGGCGGGTCGACTTGTTGAAGTCTGAACGCCCACCGTTCGGAGGCCTCAGGGCCCAAAAGTCCAACGGCCCCCAAGCCCGGCAGTCCAGAAGAACGACCGGCAAGAGAGACCAGACGAAGCGATGGCGGCGAACAGACGATCTCCTGGCAGTGGAGCTCCAGGCGGTGGAGCGGGCGGTCGACCCGGTGGCGGCACGCGCCGACGCGGCGGCCCGTCCTGGATCGATGAACGCAATACCGAGCGCGGCGACCTGCGCGTGGTTCAGGGTCTCGCTGCGCTCCGCGCCGAGCGGGTCTACACCGAAGCGGAGGCCTGCGCTGACTGCGTCGCCGCGCGGGTCGACGCCGACGACGAAGACGTGCTCTGCGAGCGCCACGTCGGCGAGGCGCTGGGCATGGCAAGTCGATGGTCTGTGCCGGTTCCTTCTGACGATTGACGTCGCTGGGGCAGTGCGGGCCGGGACTTGCATGGATGCACGTCCTCGGTGCTTTGGCGGGACGATTGACGCGAGCCGGAGCATTGGCCAGCATCCGACCCACGCCACACCGACGCGCTGCGTCAGGCGGCCAGCGCGCGTCTGGCAAGAACGTTTCGGATGACCCGAGGAGGTCCACTTGTTGAGTCAAGGCTTCGACATCCGGCCGGAACGAGACCCGGGCCGCGCGCCGCTCGCTCGTTGCCTCGCGCCTGTGGGCCGGTTCGGCGTCGCAGCGACGCCGGCGATGACCACGTCGATGACCGTGGCGACGACCCGGGCGAGGACGCGGGCCATGAAACATGCGCTGAGCTTGGCGCTGACCTTGGCGCTGACGTGGGCGTTGGCGACGGTGCTGCCCTCGACCGCCGCAGCCCAGTCCGCTGCCGCCCTGCGTCGCCAGGGGGGCACGAGCGGCTCGATGTTCGCGGGCAGCACGATCGGCCTGCAGACCGGTACCACGGCCATCGGCCTGATCAAGGACGCCGAGCCGACCTGGAACCCCGAGGTGGCGACGACCCTCACCCTCGCGCCCCGGCTCAACCTCGGCAGCTCGTTCTTTGCCCGCGGCAGCTTTTCTCTCACGCGCGAGCTGACTGATAGCGACTGGACCTCGATGGCCGGCGAGACCATCGCCAGCGACACGGCGCTCGCGGTCGGCGTGCGTCCCTGGCAAAGCGACGCTCTGGGTCTGTTCTTGCAAAGCGACCTGCAGATCCGCCTGCCGACCAGCAAGGCCTCGATGGCCCAGACGCTGCTGGTGGCTCCGTCGCTTGGGGCTACGGCCATCGGCAGCTGGAAGAGCCGCGGCGGCGACCGCCTGACCGCGGTGCTATCCGGCCGCGCGACCCTCAACGTGCATCGCTACACCACAGCGAGCACCGAGACCCCCTGGCTGACCGGCTGCAGCAGCCTCGCCGAGGGCTGCGCGCGCTATAGCCAGACCGGCGGCCGCAACGCGGCCTCGCGGCTGACCGGTGTCGCGGCCTTGAGCTGGGCGCCAGTTGGCTGGCTTGAGGTGGGCGTCACCGCAGGGATCCATCGCGACGGTCTCTATCCGCTGCAGAGCGGTACCACCGTCAACGACGTCGTCGTCGCGCCCGATCCCACCGATTCGAACGCGCGCTATATCGCGATCTACCAGGTCAGCTCGACCTTCCAGGTGCATCCGTCGACGTTGATCGTCTTCGGCGCCGAGACGGCCAACCAGGTACAGCGGCCGGATTCGCAGTACCGCGCCGTCTTCTTCAATCGCTTTACGTCCTTCTTCCTGGCCGTGCAGGTCTTGCCCGATCAGCTCCTCTCCGCCCTGCGGGATGCCCCGCCGAGCGCCCTCGTCTCCTCCAGCCCGTGAGCCAACGATGTCCAACCTTGTGAACGGATCCGTTTCGCGCCCCTGCCGTCGCGCCTCCCGCCTGCCATTCGGCCCCTCGCTGGGGCGCTTGATGGCCACGGCGCTGCTTGGCGTCGTCGCCTTCGCCTGCGCAGAGACGCGCGATCCCATCGACCGGGTACAGCCCAACGCCATCGCCAAGCCGTGGTTTGACGGCGAGTGGTACTACCAGCGCACCGTCGTCGACGTGCCCGCGTCGAACGGGTTTACGTTCGTCGGCAACACCGATCACAGCGGCGTCGCGCGGATCACCTTCGAGCTGCAGGAGAACTACCTCTTCGTGCGGCGCCGCACCGAGCTGATCAAGGGCGGCGACATCAAGGCGACCGATCCCGACGCCTTCCTCGGCGAGGTGATCGCGGCCTTCCCGATCGAGAAGCACTTCGACATCCGCCACGCCTACAACCCGACCACGGGCGAAGAGCTGAACGTGATGGAGGAGAACAGCTCGGATCGGCCGTGGTACGAGCGCGATTACGTGCGCGTCGACTGGTCGAACAACCAGGTGCACAACTACCAGCTCGACTTCGAGGCCCACTCGATCGAGTCGGTTCCCTACTACGTGCAGGACCTGCAGGACGGCAAGCCGAACCCGGACGCGCCGACCTTCGACAAGGCCGCCCACTACTTCGACGTGACCAGCCGCATCTTCGCCAAGGCCGGAACGATCTACTACGAGGGCTACGGCGACATCCCGCTGTGCTGGCTGATGGGCCAAGAGACCAGCGAGTGCGGCGCGGGCCAGTACAGCATCCGCCACAGCTTCTGGCAGGTCGACAAGAAGCGCGAGTACCTGCCCCGTCCCTACAAAGGCGTCGAGACCGAGATGTTCGGCTTCTTCGCGGCAGATCGGATGGTCTACGACAGCAAGGACGGCATCAAGATCCAGCACAAGGAGCGCTACCTGCAGCGCCACAACATCTGGAAGAACTGGACGAAGACCGTCTCGCGCGGCGAGTGCGACAGCGACCCGGCCTACACGGGCCTCAACAAGTGCATCTGCGCCGACGTCGGCGACGTCAAGGCGAACTCCTGCCAGGCGCCGCTGGCGCTGAGCGAGCGCCAGGTCCGACCGATCGTCTACTTCCTCAATGACCAGTTCCCCGACGACCTCGTCGCCACCGCTCAGGGCGTCGCCGACCAGTGGAACAAGGTCTACAAGGACGTCGTCGCGGCCGCGGCCAACCCGTACACCGGCGACATGTTCATCCTGTGCACCCACAACCCGGTACAGGCGGGCGACGATCCGGCTTGCGGCCCGGTCGGCACCCACCCGCGTCTGGGCGACATCCGCTACAGCTTCATGGCCTACGTGCCGAAGTACATGAAGTACGGCTTGCTCGGCCTTGGGCCATCGAATAACGACCCCGAGACCGGCGAGATCCTCTCGGGCATGGCCTACGTCTATCACCACAACAACACCGCCGCCTGGCGCACCGTCCAGCAGCTCCAGCTGCTCAACGGCGATCTCGACCCGCAGGACTATGTCGACGGCACGGATCTCACCGAGTGGCTCGAGCAGATGCAGAGCGGCAAGGGTCGCTTCGAGCGGCGCGGCCTCGACGAGGCGACGACGATGGTCGATCGCATCGCCAACAACGACTTCTCGAAGTACTGGGCCGGTCAGCGCACCGACATCACGCCCGCCGACGAGGCCTTCCAGCAAGATCACGGATTCGGCGTCTGGGTCGAGCCCAAGCTCCAAGACATGTACGGCCTGGGTCACCTCAACGGCCTGGGCAACAGCCCCGAAGCGCGCCTCCAGTCGATCCGCGGCACCCAGGCCGAGAAGCTCCTCGCGCATCCCGAGATCAAGATGGCCGCGGGTTTGGCGCCCGACGCGGTCGTCGACGACGCCATGCTCGAGAAGGTGTCGATGTCGCGTGACACCTTCCGCCGCTTCCTGGGCGAGCGCGACAGCATGCACGCCGAGCTGGCCGCCAAGCGCAACATGTACCTCGCCGAGATCGCTGACGAGGCGCTGATCGGCGTGGCCAAGGACGTCAAGGGCAAGACCAGCGAAGAGGCCTACCAGATGATCCGCCACAGCATCTACACGGCGGTGCTCGCCCACGAGGTGGGCCACTCGCTGGGCTTGATGCACAACTTCGGCGGCAGCGACGACGCCGTGAACTACTTCGACGACTACTGGAAGCTGCGCGACGACGGCAAGGTCGGGCCGCGCCTGGTCGACCCGATCACCGACGAGGAGCTTGACGGCAAGATCTACAACTACGCCTACAGCTCGATTATGGACTACGCCGGCCGCTACACCATCGACGGCCTCGGCGTCGGCAAGTACGACCGCGCCGCGATGCTCTATGGCTACGCCGACAAGGTCGAGGTCTTCGAGGACGTCGGCACGATGGGATCGACGATGCCGCGCTGGTTCTCCAGCGACGGCGACTTGATCTCGTTCACCCAGTTTGGCCCGTCTGCAACCCATTACACGTCGATCTACAACGCGCTCGGGGCGAAGCTCTACGAGGCCTCCAACCGCAAGCTCGTCGATGTCTCGGCGCTCAGCGGCAACATCGCTACGGCCACCGTCGGCGGCAAGATCTACACGCGCGTGCCGTACATCTACTGCAGCCACGGCCGCAGCGATCTGAGCGACAACTGCCTGACCCGCGATTACGGTGCCGACGCCTACGAGCGGATGAGCCACTTCCTCGACGAGTGGGATGGCTGGTACCTGCTGCGCGCCTTCCCGCGCGGCGACCTGGGCGTGAACAACTGGAGCTACGCCAGCCGCAACTACGGCCGCATCTATCACCGCATCAAGTACTGGCACGACATCTACGCGCTCTACGCCGCGTTGTTGCCGCGCTACTACCCGCCTGAGATGGTCGCGAACTTCCTCAAGGATCCGGTCAACGGCTGGGGCAGCAAGACCTGGGGCGTACAGAACGCCTTCCAGTACCTCATCGAGACCATGCTGATGCCCGACGTCGGCGCGTACGGCCAGTGGCAGCGGCCGGACGGCACGATGCTGATGGCGAACGGCTACAGCAAGCCTGTCGGTGGCAACCTGCTCGACATCGGCGTCGAGCAGGCGCGCTACTACTCGACCTCCTGGAGCCCCAACGGCGCGGGCACCCAGGAGTGCGGCTACTTCTGGTGGGAGTGCCTGCACCACGTTGGCTTCTACGTCGACAAGGTCCTCGCCATGATGGCGATGAGCGACTCCAACACCAACTTCGTGGCGCGGGCGAACCCGATCGATCTGCGCGAGTGGCGGGTGAGCTACTACAACACCTTCTCCGACAACGTGCGCGCCATCAACGCCGCGATGCAGTCCGGCGACTGGAGCCGGGTCGGGCCGTACCTCGACAAGGGCAAGATCCGCTTCCCGAATTACACCGCGGCGCTCGGTCAGAAGCACGTCGCGCCGGTCGATCCGGCGGCCGACTTCACCATCCAGCTGTACTTCTCGCTGCTGGGGCAGGCGCGCTTCATGACCAACTTCGATCGGCGCTTCGTCGACGAGGCGCAGGTGTGGATCGTCGGCAACTGGAAGGCCCCTGAGGTCGGTGCGCAGGACCAGGTCACCTTCACCGACCCCGACTCGGGGCTGATCTTCGGCGCGCTGAACCGCGAGAACGGCGCCGGCGCGGCGATGGTCGCGCAGGCGAACCTGCTGCGCTCGCGCAGCGACCTGTGCGATGAGGGGCCTGGCGGGGATTCGGCGCCAAAGACGGCGACGCTGGCGGATGACTGCGACCTGGATGTCTCAGGCGATGACGCCGTGCGGGCGACGGCGGGGATGCGCGACTACGTGCAGCTGATCAAGGCGGTCGCCGAGATGAGCTTCGCCATGGAGTATGGCAGCCCGTTGGACCCGTAGGCGGGGCGGGCGGTCTGCGGCCGGTCGTATCGGTCTTGCCTGGTCTTGTCTGGACTTGGGACGCGGCGTGAGGGAGAGGCGTGGGCTCGGCGGCTCGCGGTCTTGCCTGGCGCCGCGTCTCCTTTCTTGCTTGCTGCGGCGGGGACGAAGACTGGGGGCAGAATGAAGACGGTGGCGTGCTTGCTGGTGGTGGCCTGGATGGCTGGGTGTGCGCATGGGCCGGGCGGGCCGCTCGGGGTGGACTTGGGGCGGGAGCGGCAGGTTGGTGCTGTGCTGGACGATTGGCATCTGGCGGCGGCGCACGCGGATGCGGCGCGGTATTTTGGTCACTTTTCGGGGCACGCGGTGTTTGTGGGGACGGACGGCGCTGAGCGCTGGGACCTGGCGGCGTTCCGGACGTTTGCGATGCCGCATTTCGAGCGGGGCACGGCTTGGACCTATGTGGCCACGAGTCGTCACGTGGTGGTCTCCCGTGGGGGCGACGTGGCGTGGTTCGATGAGAGTCTGCGCAATGACAAGTACGGCGAGGTTCGCGGCAGCGGCGTGCTCCTGTGGCAAGGGGGGCGCTGGCGGATCGCACATTATGTGATGAGCTTTCCGGTCCCCAATGAGGTGGCTGGCGAGGTCATCGGGCTGGTGCGTGGCCGGGCGGCATCGTCGCCCTGAACGTTGAACCTTGAGCCTTGAGCCTTGAGCCTTGAGCAGGCGGAAGGCCCAGCCCGAACAGGCGGCCGGTGTCGACGGCGGCGGGGTGTCGGTGCTACTAGCCTCGCTCGGAGGAGGGCAAGATGAAGTCAAAGATCCTGGTCTTGGTGGCAGGCGCAATTGCGCTGGGGCTCTACGCGAGCCCGGCGACGGCGGCGCCTTTGTGCTGAAGCGTGCCGAACCTCCCGGTCGGGGGGACCAGCGGTAGCGTCGGAAGCGTCCTGGCCGGCAAGCTCGATGTCGGCCTCGACGTCACGCACGGGCGCCGTTCGATCATGCTGAAGGGCTCAAACGAGGTCGCCAACGAAGACGGCGAGCGCACCAGCGCCCAGGTCTGGTCGTTGTCGGCCGGGCTGGGGCTGTGGCGCGGGCTGTCGGTGCGACTCGCTTTGCCGTTGCTCGACCTGTCGGCGACGACGGACAGTGGCACCACCGACGCGGTCGCCCTGGGCGATCTGTCGGCGCAGCTGGGCTATCGGTTCACGCTCGGCGGCGACGGCCGGATGTTCGCGTTCAGCTTGACGAGCGGCGCCTACCTGCCCACCGGCGGTGCCGGCGCGGACGCTGCGTTGCCGTCGAACCCGAACTTCGCCAGCGGCACGGTCAACCCGATGGTCGGCGGTCACATCGGCATGCAGCTCGCCGGCGGGCTGGGGGGCCAGATCCTGGCGCTGGCGCGGATCGTCCCGCAGGCATCCGACGAGGGCTACCGCGCGGGCAACTCGGTCGTCTTTGGCGGCGGCGCCCATTACGTGATCTCAGAGAACGTGGTGCCGTCATTGGACCTGATCGGGCTGCTGCGGGGGGCGGACAGCACCAACGACGATGACCCCCACGCCGGCCACAGCGGCGCGATGACCGGCGCGATGGACTCGAACCCAGAGGGTAGCGGCGGCAGGTGGCTCTTCGTGGTGCCAGGTTTGAGTTATCGCTTCACCGCTGGCTCGATCGACGGCATGACGATCGGCCTGCGCGTGCAGGTGCCCGTCTACCAGGACCTCAACGGCACCCAGCTCGCCGAGGGGATCAGCGCCGGCGTGTCGCTGCGGCACGCTTTCAGTGTATTTTGATGAGCCGCCCCGTTCATCGGGCGCGCGGAGGATGACCCATGGCCCATCCGCTCGAGACGGTGATGCGCGAGGCTGATGGTTTCCTGCTGATCGGCGAGTCGTCCAAGGGGCGCTTCCCGGCCTACTCGTATCACGTCTACACCAAGCACAAGAGACGCTTCTATTGCCTCGACCTCGACGGCCTCACCGAGTCTCGCGGCAAGACGGCGGGCGGGCCGGTCTACGCGTCGGTGGCGGAGCTGCCGGCCGAGCGCGGCGATCTCGCCATCGTCTGGACCCATCCCCACTCCGCGGCGCGCGCCGTCGATCTGGCCCACGAGGCTGGTTGCACGCGCGTGTGGTTCAGCTTTGGCGCTGGCCACCGCGACGGGACTGCCCGCGCGCGCAAGCTCGGGCTCGACGTGGTGGAGGTCGGCCGGTGTCCCGTGTATTACCTCGACGGCAAGACCCCCGAGTGCGTCGCCCACACCCTCGTCGTCAAGGTCAGCGGCACCTATGGCCGACCGCCGCAGACCGACAGCGAGGCGCGGCCGCGGGTCATGTGGTAGCGGCGCCGGTCAGTTTCCGGACACCGTCGCGCCGGTCAGTCTCCGGACACCGACGCGCCGGTCAGTTGCCGCACAAATATGACCGCCTGTGCGCTCGCGCGTATGCCGCCATCCCCGAGGCCGCGTAGGTTCCCCTGAACCTATCTGCTGGGGAAGGCATATGACCGTCGAAGATCAGGGCGCGCGCGCCTCTACCATGTCTCGTGACCACCTCGTCGCTTCGAGGGCGTCGTTGTCGCGTGGGGCCAGGTGGGCGGCGCCAGCGGCGTGCAGCCTCTTCCTGCTGGCCGCGTGCGCCGGGACGGACGGCTATCGACCGCGGCGCAGACGCCGCGGTCGATAGCCAGTCCAGCGACGACGGTTCGGGCCTCGCCGATGCCGGCGAATCCAAGGTCGACACCGCCGGCGACGCCGACGGTTCGGGCCTCGCCGATGCCGGCGAGCCCAAGGTCGACACCGGCGGCGACGACACAGGCCCTGCAGCCGATGGGACCAACCCTGACGACGCCGGCACAGCGGTGGACGTGACCGGCGGCGACGACGTCGGTCCCGGCGTGGACGTCATCAGCGGCGACGACACGGCGGCTGCAGCGGACGTCGCCCCAGACGATGACGCGCTGCCTGGCACAGACGCCTCGACCGGCGACGACGCAACAATCGAGCCGGATTCGGTCGGCGCCGACGCGGCCGACGTCGCCTCGGTGGATTGCGCTGGCGCCGACGATTGTCCCGCCAGCGCCGACCCGTGCCGCGTGGCGACCTGCGAAGACGGTGTCTGTGGCCTCGACGCTGGACCCGACGGCGGCGCGTGTGATCCCATTAGCGGCTGCGAGGCCACCGGCGTGTGCTCCGCGGGCGTCTGCGTCGGCGGCGATATCAAGAGCTGCGACGATGCCAACCTGTGCACCGCCGACGCCTGCGTGCCCAAGACCGGGGCGTGCTCGCACGAGGCCGTCAACGACGACGTGGTCTGCGAAGATGGCAACGCGTGTACCTACAAAGAGCAGTGCTTCTCGGGCGTCTGCGCGGCAGGCGCCACCAAGAGCTGCGATGACAGCAACCCGTGCACCCAGGACATCTGTGATCCGCAGAGCGGCAAGTGCCTCGTCAAGCCGGGTGCGGCTGGAGCGGCCTGCGACGATGGCAACGCTTGCACCGCAGACGACACCTGCGGCGCCAGCGGCGCTTGCCTCGGCGGCGAGAACAGCTGCGCCTGCGAGACCGCCGCAGATTGTGTCGACCACGAGGACGGCAAGCTCTGCAATGGCACGCTGTACTGCGACAACCAGACCAGCGAGTGCAAGATCAACCCGGCCACGGTGGTCGACTGCGCGGCCTCGGACGAGCCGTGTCTCAGCAACCAGTGTGACGAAGACGTCGGCGCTTGCGTCTTGATGTCGGTCTCCGCCGGGCAGGCCTGCGAGGACGACAACATCTGCACCACGGCGACCGTCTGCGACGGCGCTGGCTCGTGCGGCGGCGGCCAGAGCACGTGCGCTTGCCTGGTCAACGCGGACTGTCTCGACCAGGAAGACGGCGACCCCTGC
>CALGHC010000187.1 GCA_937915965.1 uncultured Myxococcales bacterium | reverse complement strand
CCCCGACGGCAAGGCCCGCGCGCCGGCAGTGCAGCAGCAAATCGATCGCGCCGTCGAGCTCGTCCGCGGTCTTGCGCCCACGACAGCCGGCGCGAGCGGGCGCGCGCACGACGCCCGCAATGCCCATCAACGCGCGATCCGTGGCCTCTCGGCGCTGGCCAAGGCCGACCTGACCTCACCCAACGGCATGGCCATGCTCGAGCAGCTCAAGTTCGTCGAGCAACAGCTCGCAGCGTTCGAGGCCGCTGGCGCGCAGCAGCAGGCTGCCGCCGGGCAGGCCAAGGCCTTCTGCGACGACCTGGCAAGCCGGTACTGGGAGGGCGAGCGCGCGCAATGGCTGTCGGCGCTCTACCGCCTGGCGCGGGGGCAGGACTCCGGTCGCAGCTACAGCCTCAACGAGGCCGGCCTGGCGTCATGGACGGCGGCGCTGCGCGGGACGCTGACGATGCTCGATGCGCTGAAGCCGACCTGCGACGACGCCGCCAAGCGCCCCTTGCTCGAGGCCTGCAAGCCGACGCACGGCAAGCCTCGGCTCGAGGGCTTGTACGCAGAGAACGACCCGGTGAACTGGTGCAGCTACGTGCCGCGCGGGCGGGCGCTGCTGCAGCAAGAGCTCGAGGCCGCGATGCAGCGCAACGGCGACATTCAAGCGCGCGCCGCTGGCGGCGGCGTCGGGGCGGAGGACCTCGAGCGGCAGGAGGGTTGGTTCTCCGAAGACGGCCTGGGGCGCTGGGAGGACCAGTTCACCTTCGGCAAGGCGCAGCAAGACAAGGCCATCGGTCCGTTCCGCGCCCTCTTCGAGGCGATCGGTGCCGAGCTGCAGCAGCCCGAGCGGGTCTTCGCGGCGCGCGTCGCGGCCATGAAGAAGCTCGAGGCCGAAGTGCGGCGGCTCGCCCCGCGGTGGACGCGCCCGCCCGCTGGCACGACGTTCTACGGCGTCGACCTCGCGCGTTCGCAGGTCAAGCGGGTCTACGGCAACGTGCAGCTCGTCGCAGCGGGCGGAACTCCGACCTGGACCATCAAGAAGAACGCGCTCGGCATCCCGCTGTACCGCGACCGTGGCGGCTGGGTGCTCTACCAAGTGCCCGGCGAGCCGCTCTGCCAGCTGCACAACTTCTTCGCCTCTGAGACCTTCGACGGTCGCAAGTATCAGAAGGACGACGCCGTGCACTTCGGCCGGGTGCGCTGGCAGCCGTGCCGGTGAAGCGGCCTCGCTGAGCGCGCCGCGTCAGGGGAGTCAAATGGAGAGAAGGAGGGAACGCACGATCAGCGTCTTGGTCGCGGCGTCGCTGCTCACGGCTTGCAGCTCGGCCGCCAGCGGCGGCCGCTTTCGTCCGGCGCCTACGCCCTGCGCGCGGCGATCGCCGACGCGGTGGAGTGCAGCGGCTGCGTGACGGCGACCGCGCTCGGCTTCAACTACGCCGGCAGCGCGACCAAGGGAGGCGCGGCGACCGACGTGGCCTGCACCGCCTGCGTCAGCGTCAGCGAGCTGAAGTTTGACGGCGACGTCGACCTCGGCGGCAACAGCCTCAAGGGCGCCAACGCGACCTTCACCGGCGATGTGGCGGCCAAGACCGTGACGGCGACGAGCTTCGCCGGCGACGGCAGCAAGCTGACGGGCATCAGCCAACCGAAGGGCGCGTGCAAGGCCGGCGAGGCGGTGGTCGGCATCGCCGCCGACGGCGCGCTGCAGTGCCAGGCCTTCAGCGCGGCGCTGCCGGCCGACGGCCTCGATGAGGTCAGCAACGGCCTGTTGACAACGCAATTCACCGAGACCGTGGCGCTGGGCGCGGCCATCGGCATCCCCGACAACACCGGCGCGTCGGCCAACGTCAAGGTCGATGTGCCCGATTGGGGCGTGGCGCAGGGCCTGACCATCAAGGTCAAGGTCAGCAATACCGACCTGTCGACGCTCTCGCTCAAGCTGCTGCCGCCAGACGACAAGAAGGTCGGCATCACGCTCTGCGACCCCTGCGGCGCCAAAGACGCCAAGGCGCTCGACACCGCGTGGAGCGACAAAGTAGCGCCGAAATCCGGCGATCTCGCGGCCTGGGTCGGCGGCAACGCCAAAGGCAGCTGGAACCTGGTGGCCCTCGACACCGGCTTCTGCCTCAAGCAGGCGCCCGGCAACGGTGCGCTCTGCGACCTCGACAACAAGATCGACGGCGCGATCGAGGGCTTCACCATCGAGGTGGCGACGCTCTCGACCCAGAAGGTCGCCACCAACGGCCTGTTGATCGCCGGCAAAAACGTCGACTTCCAGGGCAGCCAGGCGCTGCAAATGCGGCTGCAGAACAGCGCCACTGACCCGCTGCCCTGCACGACCAAGACCATCGGCCTGCTCTACTACAACACCACGCAGAGCGCGTTGATGGTCTGCAACGGCACGAAGTTCAAGGTCTTCGCCACAGTGGCGCCGCTCGGCAGTGCAGAAACGCCGGCCAAGGATTGCGCCGCCATCCTCGCCGCTGGCGCCGATGAGGGCAGCGGCGCCTATTGGTTGGCGTGGGGCAACGAGGTCGCGCAGGCCTATTGCGACATGACCGCCAACGACGCCGGCTGGACGCTCGCCACCAGCTGGGCCTACGGGCCCAAGGACGGCGATTGGGGCAAGTTCTCGACCAAGACCGCCGACCCGAAGCCGGGCACCGCCCACGTCCTGCCCTTTCTCGACCTCGTCCCGGCGCCGAAGTCGGTACGCTTCATCTGGCTGCCGACCGGCCAGAAGCTGCAATGGGATATCAAGGCCGGCGCCACCTGGCAGACCAGCAGCAACGGCGGCGCGCGGATCCAGGTCAGCGACGGCAACTACCTGATCTTCGACACCCAAGGCTGCAACAGCGGCTTCGGCATCTGCGTGGTCAACGGCAACTACTCCGACGGCTTCAGCTGCGACGGCAACAGCAGCCAGGTCAACGGCGTCGGCTTGCTCAACGCCTGCACAGCGGACGAATTCTGCAGCTGCAGCGTCCACGGTTGGAAGGGCAGCGCCGGTGGCTGCACGCCGACCCAATGCGCACCGACGGGCCAACTGGCGGTCTACTTGCGCTGAGCGCGGCCGCTCTCTGCGGGCCCGGCTCGCAAAAGCTCGGCCTTGGCAGCCCGACCACCGCCGCGTGGGTCGCCCACGGCGCAGCCTTGCGCAAGCGATTGGACGCTGCGCTGGGGCGGCGTCTGGGTCGACGGCAGCGCGATTGGCCCGTGTCTGCGGGCCCCGGCGGCTCTCAGGCCGCGTCGCGTCGGGATGGCAATAGCCGCCCCGACTGCGCTACACTCCGCGGACGCTGCGCTTTGGGCGCATGGGAGGCTCGCCATGAAACCATGTCGGGAGTTGCGGCTCATCCGCTTCAGTCGCCGGATTCACCGCTTCGCCTTGGTCGTCGGCCTGCTCGCGTTCGCGGCGCCTGCCTTCGCTACAGCGCCGGCGACGCTGCAGCTCGACGGCGTGCTGCTGACCACCGGCGGCGGCGCCGTGGTCGACGGTCCGTACAAGCTCACCTTCACGCTGTGGGACGCCGACAAGAACGGCACCAAGCTCTGGGGCGAGACGCTCGACGTCGCGATCACCAGCGGCCGCTTCGACGCTGCGCTCGGCGCATCGGGCACCGCCATCGACGTCAAGGCCCTGGCCGGCGGCGTGGTCTGGCTCGGCGTCGCGGTCGGCAACGATCCCGAGCTGCCGCGGCGCCAGCTGCATGCCGCGGCGTTCGCGATGCGCGCGGCGGTGGCCGAGGGCGTCGAGTGCAGCGGCTGCATCAGCGCAGCGTCGGCGGCCTTCAACTACGCCGGCAGCGCGACCAAAGGTGGCCGCGGCACGACCGCGCCAGCGAGTTCGACTCGTGGGATTGCGTTGACGAGCTG
>CALGHC010000186.1 GCA_937915965.1 uncultured Myxococcales bacterium | reverse complement strand
CCCGAAGCCTGCCGGCTCACGGTGACGCCGGCTGGCCGGCGGCGGCATGGGGATACGTCACCGCGCCGACAGCGTGGTCGGCTTCGGTGTAGCCAACCGCGCTGTGGCCGACGGCGGCGGGCAGGCCGATCACGACGCCGGTCGCCTCGAAGCGGTGGAAGAGCTGGTGGAAGTCGAGCAGCGAAGTCGTCGAGACGTAGCCGTCGACGTCGAGCACCATGCGGCCGTTGGCGTCGACATCCTCAAAGACGCCGAGGCGATCGTGCAGCTCGCGCAGATAGTAGCCGTGGCGCACCGCGCCGGCCGAGGTGTCGCCCAGATCGTGCCTGACACGGGTCCACGCAGGGACAAAGGTATCGAAACCGGCGAGGCCCTCCACGACGGTGTAGCGCTGTCCGTAGGTCGCGTGCGGTTGCTTCGACGGGCCGTCGCTGGGATCGGGATACGACAGCGCGTAGCCGGCCTGCCAGGGCACAACCACGCCGACGTCCAGCGCGATCAAAAGGACATGGACCCGCACGGCGACGCGCGCTTCGAGCAGCGCGACGTTCATGTCGTCGCGATCCGAGGGTCCCCAGGCGAGCTCGGCGCTGACCGGAACCCGCGCCCGCCGGCCGCCATCTTCGAGCAGCGGCGCCCCCACCGCGAAGTCGAACCGCATGGGCGTGTAGCCGTGGGCAGGGCTGTAATCGCTGGGGTAGCCGGGTCCCTGGACCACGTCGGTGTCGATCGACCAACCAGCGAGCACGGCGACCACGTCGGCGGTCCCGGCCATCGACAGCGCCTCAAGATCGAAGTCCAGCTCGGTGGTCGCCCGGCCGATACCGTCGCCACTGTCGGCCTGCGGTCCGACGACGAAATCTGCGACGCTGCGAGCGAAACCGACCGCCGGAGTCGGCGCGCCGGCGTCGAGCGAGGAGACGACGCCGCTCACGGCCAGGGCGTCGACAAACGACTCGCCGGTCGACCAGTCGCCCCCTTTGATCGCCACGCGGGTCGCGCCGGGCAGATCGGCACAGCCGCCGTCGGGGTCGGGCTCGAAGCCCAGCAGGCTGACGCGGTGGTTGACGGCGTGCCAGCGCATCCGCCACTCGTTGGCGACGACGCCGTGACCGCAGGCCGCCGGGCCCAGACCAGCAGCTGGCGCGTCTAGCCCACTGCAGCCGCGGACCAGGCCGCACGCGACCGCGCCGACAAACGCAGCCAGCCGGCTGGCGCCAATCGGATCGCGTCGGTACCGCCCCCTCATCGCGATCTCCTCGCCAGCGGGGTCATCCGGCCAGCTTGGCGCGCACAAGTCGGCCGACCAGCCCCGGGTCTGCCTTGCCCTTGTGGTCCTTCATCACCAGGCCGATCGCCTTGCCGGTCATCTTGGGGTCGGTGATCTCGTGGGCTGCGATCACCTCTGCGACAATGGCGGCCGTCGCCGCTTCGTCAAGCATCTGCGGCAGGTAGCGGTCCAGGAAGGCGATCTCGGCGCGCAGCCCGGCGACGTTGTCGTCGTCCTCGGGCGTGCCCTTCTCAACGAACTCGGCGACCGCGCCGGTGAGGCTCTTGGCGTAGGCACGCACCAACGCGACCGCGCCCTCCTCGTCGAGCTCGCGGGCGTTCTTTGCGGTGCGCAGCTCCATGAAACGCGTGCGCAGCATTCGGATCGCTGCCAGGCCGACCTTGTCACGCGCGCGCATCGCGGTCTTCAGGTCGTCGGTGAGGCGTGTTTCGAGTGCGGTAACCATGGTCTCTCCTGATTTCGATCGCGGCGGAGCGCCGCCGGCGCCGCGCAGGCGCTGCCCACCCCGTCGACGCCGGGCGGAGGGGCGGAGGGGCAGGCCCGGGGCCAACGCGACGCAGGCTTGCGCCGGCGGGAGCGGGTGTCAAGCTGAGTCGGCCAGGCCCGCCGCTTCGTCGTGCGCTGCCCAGGAAGCCAGGGTGCGCACGTCGTGACTCGCAGCGATCGACTCGACGACGCGGACAAAGAGCGGCCACTTGCGCGCGAGCGGCACCCGCTGATCGGGCTGAACGGCGAGGCGCGGCGGGATGGCATCGCCGTGGTGGTCGGTCAGGTCAATGCCGTGGCACTCGACGTTGAGCCAAGACGCCCGGGCGACCAGCGGCGCGATCGCGGCCCAGCCAGCCCGACCACCGACGATGAGCGAGGTGCCGATCAGAGGCCAGCGAACGCCCGGAACGACACCGACCGGGTACTCAAGCAGCCGGCAGCCACTGGCAAGGGCGACAGGATGCGGTCGGGTCCGACCAAACCAGACTGCGGGCGGCTCGGGGATCGAACCGCTTGGTCGGCCGCGCAGCCGGTACCAGCCAATGACGGCGGCCTTGGCGCCCTGATAGGCCGGGCACGGGAAACGCGAACTGTCGTAGGTGTGACCGGCCGCAGCGATGGCCTCAAGGAGTGGCTCGGACAGCACGTAGCCCGGCGCCCGAAAGCCGACGATCGGCTGCCCGGTGGCCTGGGCGAGGCGATCGCGGGCCTCGTCGAGCTCGACGCGCATGTTCTCGGCCGGCATGCGGCTGAGGTTGTAGGGATGGCTGAACGTGTGGCTGCCGATCTCATGGCCCGCGGCGACGCAATCAGCGAGGACGGCCCGGATCTCGGGGTGACCGAGGTCTTGCGCGACCACGAAGAAGGTCGCCTTGACGCCGGTGCGCGCGAAGAGATCGAGGAAGCGCACGACGCCGCGGGTCCACACGGTCGGCAACTGCAAGGCCGGGTCGAATCCCTGCGGGTTGCCGCTGCCACCAGCGTGGCCGTGAATGCGGTCGTAGAGGTACAGGCCGTCGACGTCGACGTTGAAGGCCGCGCGCCGCGCGCTGGCGGTCTTGTTATCGGTCGATAACATAGCCGCTCTGCCCCTAGCGGTTGCGAATGCGTACAACCCAGACCAGCCGGCCCAGGTTGCGCAACACGTTCGGCACGCGCTTGAAGAGGTGGATCGAGGGCGGCCGCTTCTCGTGGATCTGGATCGGGATCTCGACGACGCGCAGGTCGTATCGCTGTGCTCGGATGACCAACTCGCTGGCGAAGAGATCCTTTTCGACGACGCATTTCTCGACGGTCTGCAGCAGCGCGTCGCGACGGAATGCCTTCAGCCCGTGGGTGTCGGTGCCGCGGAACCCGAGCAGGACACGCAGCAGGCCGCTGATCACGCGAGTCGCGGCCCGCCGCACCACCGGCCGCTGGTCGTGGGCGTCACGGTGCGCTTTGGAGCCGACGACCATGTCCGCCTCGTCGGCGTCAAGAATAGCGATCGCCCGGCGGTGGAAGTCGATGTCGCAGAGATCGATCTCTTCGCACAGCACATAGGCGCCCCGGGACGCCTCGATGCCTCGCCGAAGCGCTTTGCCGTAGTTTGGCTCGTCACTGGTGAGCGCGCGGACCTCTGGGTAGGCATGGCTGAGCTTGTCAGCGATCGGCCGGGTATCGTCCTTCGAGCCGTTCTCGCTGATGAGAATCTCAAAGCTGCGACCCAGCTGGACCAAGCCGGCGTGCAGCTCAACGACAGACGCCCAGAGGATCGCCTCCTCGTTGTAGCAAGGGATGACGACGCTGAGTTCGGGGGCGGGCTGATCAGCCACGGCTGCCTCCAGGACGCGACGTGAAGAGAGCGGCGGGACGTCGCGGGCGCGCTACTTTGGCGAAATCCGTTCTGATCGTCAATCCGCGACAGAATCCAGGATCCACCACCCTGCTCGTGAATGAGCGCTCGCCGCTGCGGAATCTGCCT
>CALGHC010000185.1 GCA_937915965.1 uncultured Myxococcales bacterium | reverse complement strand
GCGCGCGTGATGGCCAGCTCGAGGTTGATGCCGCCGAACTCGATCGAGAGGAGGAAGGTCTGATCGGGACCGCCAGCGGCGAGGGCGCCATCGGTGATCGTCGCGTCCGTGAAGACGACCTTCGCCGGGCAGAATCCGGCGAGCTGCGAGGTCACGTCGTAGTTCGACTCCGTGACCGTGTACTTGCAGTCGACGCCGTTGGCCGCGCCGCATGCCTCATCGCTGGCCTCCATCTCGCCGACGAGCAGGGTGATGT
This sequence comes from uncultured Myxococcales bacterium, assembly GCA_937915965.1. Classification (GTDB taxonomy): domain Bacteria; phylum Myxococcota_A; class UBA9042; order UBA9042; family UBA9042; genus CALGHC01. The sequence goes on along the minus strand of CALGHC010000185.1, from coordinate 4,481 downwards.
CGAACGGCGTGGCGTCGGTCTTGTACTCGCTGGGCTCGAAGAGCAGCACGAAGGTGCCCTTGTCGACGGCGCCCTGCAACTGGGTGTTGGCCTGCGGGTAGATGCCGATGATCTTGCCCAACGCGTTGTCCGGCTTGTCGTCGTCGTTGAGATCGCAGCCTTCCTTGGTGCCGAGAATCTTGATCTGGTGGACGCGCTGGATGTTCTTGCTGTCGACGAAGTCAGGCAGCGTACATGCCACCTTGGTGCACTTGTCGGCGACCTTGTCGCAGTACTCGCCAGCAGCGCAGGGGCCACCACACGGCACCTTGATCTTCTCGCACTTGTCGGCGAGGCATTCCTCGTCGGCTGCGCACTTCACGCCACCGCAGAGGGTCGGGTCGACAACGTCGTCGGTCCCCATGGTGTCGGTCCCACCGCCGGTCGTGCCATCCGCCTCGGCAGCTGCGTCATCGGTGGCGCCCGCGTCGGCGCCTGAAGTGCCAGTGTCGGCGGGGGTGGTGGTGCCGTCGCCGCCATTCTCGGAACCGCACGCCGCAAGGGCGACGACTGCCGCGATGGCCAAGGCCGCCCGTCCGTTGATCAGAATTCGTTTCATGTTCCTCGCTCCCTGCAAGTGCCGTCGGCCCAGGTGGCACCCGGTGCGGCGCGGTACTCCCGCCCGCCCGTGGTGGTGACACTGTCGGTGGCCCGACTCTCAGTTTTCTGTCCGGACGCGGCCTCTTGCGCCCCGGCGCACGACATCGCCAGTGGCGATGTGCTGCGGCGTCCACACGTGTCGACGACCGCCAGTTCCCTCTGTGCTCCGATCTCTTGTGACCCGGAAGCGGGCGCATTGTAGGGATGGCCCTTCCGGGGCGTCAACAACGCTCTGAATTCCGACACGCCGCTGGGGTCGATAGACCGTCTGATGCCGGCCGAATGGCACACGGGCGCCGTCTTGGCACCTCACGAGGCCGCCACGGCCGCAGCGGCGCGGGCGCGATGACGGCCGCGTGATGGACGCCATTGCTCGCTCTATTGACGGTCGCGAACGCGTCTACGTACCATCGCGGCCGGCTCGATGCGGGTGCCCGTCCCATCGATTCAGGTGACGGCGGGCGATCGGGGGCCAGCGCGACGCGGACTGGTATCCTCCAAGACGGACGCGAGGCCAGGCCAGTCAACCTCAGAGGTCTTTACAAATGGCAACCTTCAAGTGCGACATCAAACAGCAGTTCGGCAAGTATCAGGCGTGGGCCTGGAAGGCCAACACCGCCCAGGGCGACGCGCTGGCCGCCGGGCTGGGTGACCCAAAGGTCGCGACCGAGCAGGTCATCGACGCCCTGAAGAAGTCCGGATTCGCAGAAGGCGACGAGGTCATCTTCCGCAGCGTCGCGTATTCCTCGCTGGTGGATCTGCGCACCGTCCTGTCACGGGCGCCGTACTAGCGCAGCACTAGCGCAGCACTAGCGTCGTACTAGCGCAGCAGAGAACGTGGCGCAGCAGAAGATCTGGCGCAGCAGAGAACCCGGCGCAGCAGAAAACGACCGAGACTAGATCTGCTCGGGCCAGAACAGCACATCGACGAGCCCACCGGCGGCCAAGACTGGCGCGTGAGCTGGTCGGCGGATCAGGTGGTCGCCCACGGCGAAGCTGACCATGTCGGCCGAGCCTCGACCGCTGACCGGGTGCACGTGCAGGCCCTCGGGGCCGGCGCCCAGGCGCCCCGTGAACCAGCTCTCGCGCGGACCAACTGCCGGCATCTCCTGAGCGCAGGGGATGGCGATCACCTGCCAGTCACGACAGCGAGCGCCCTGCAACGCCGCCAGTGCCGGCCGCAGAAACAACGCGGCACATACGTACGAGCTGACGGGGTTGCCCGGCAAACCAAAGACCAGCCGATCGCCGACCGTCGCAACCAGCAACGGCTTGCCGGGACGAATCGCGACGCGGTGAAAGAGAACCCGCGCTCCCAGATCCGCCAGCGTGCTGCCGACCAGATCGTAGTCCCCCATCGATACGCCGCCGGAAAGGACGACAACGTCGGCCTCGGCGAGCCCGCGCTCCATCGCGGCACGCAGGGCGCCAGGGCTATCTCCGGCCACTGCTTGCTGCTGGGCGACGCCGCCAGCCTGGCGCACCAGCGCGGTGAGGGCGTGGCGGTTGGAGTCGCGCACCTGGCCGGGAGCGGGCTTGTGGTGGACGTCGACCAGCTCGTCGCCGGTCGGCAGGATCGCGACGACCGGTCGCCGGTAGACTTCGACCCTCGCGTGACCGAAGGCCGCCAGGGCGCCGATGCGGGTCCCACCGAGGCGCTCACCGCGAGCGCCAACGCGGGCGCCCACGGCGACCTCCGAGCCACGCCGCGCAATGTGTTGTTCGGCCCGCACGACCTCGTTCACACGCCAACGACCGCCCACTGTCGCGGCGCCGGCGGTGGCTGGCTCGATGCGTTCTACCGGTACGACCGCGTCGGCACCGGCCGGAACCGGAGCGCCCGTCATGATCCGCACCGCCTGGCCCGGCCGCAAGGTCCCCGACCAGTGTGTGCCGGCCGGGGCCTCGCCGACGACCTCGAGAACGGACCCCAGCGAAGCACAATCGGCTGCGACGACGGCGATGCCGTCCATCATGGCGCGATCAAAATCGGGCTGCGGCAGGTCAGCAAATGCGTCGGCGGCGAGGACGCGGCCACACGCGTCGTCGAGCCTGACCATCGCGACCGCCAAGGGCCGAACGGCCGCCATGGTACGGGCGAACGCCTCGGCACGCGGCAACGGCGGTGGCAGATCGGTCGACTTCGGTTGGGCGAGCCGTGAGCTCACTTCGTCGGTGGCTGCACCGCCGCTGGAGCGGTCTGCGTGGGTGCTATTGCTCACTGAAACACAGCGTCGTCATCGGTCCGCAGTACTGGCCCTCGATGGTCGGCAGGCAGGTGCTCTTGTCGTATGGGAAGGTGCAGCCGAGCTTCTCGGCGTCCTCGGTGGTCAGCGCGCCGAGCAGGCATCCCTCGTACTGGATGAAGGCGTCTTTGGAGCCAGCCTTGCCCTTGGCCAGGCAAGCTGAGATGCAAACCGGATCCCCGCCGATGCCGCTGCACTCGTCGGAGACGCAGGTGTTGATCTCCTGGCAGGTGAGGTCACCACCTTCGCCGAAGCAGGCGACGACCTCGTCCACGCACTTCTCCTTCACGCAGCCGATCGAGTCCAAAAGACCCTTACATTGCAGCTTGCAGTCGGCGTAGGCGCCGCTCAGCGCGACGCCGTCGTCGCTCGCAAACGAAGTGCAGAACGCGCCGCAGTCATTGAACTCGCCCGGTTTGGGAGTCGCACAGCGCGCGTTGCAGGAGCTGAGTTGCAAGCAGTCGAAAGCGGTCTCGCCCCGGCAGGTGTCGATCTCGGTGGCGCAGTTGGCGGCGATGCAAGCGGACTTCGCGTCGTCCTTGAGGCCGGCGCACGCCTTTAGCGCGCAGAGGCGCAGATCACGTGTAGCGGCGAGGTCGTCTTTCGCGGCGGTCTCGAAGCACTGGATGGTGCAGCGCACATCGCCGGCAGAGCAGCTGGCGGCGCAGGAGGTTGCGGCCGTGCAGTCGGCGTCGCCGCCACCCAGGTCCGCGCAGGCGCCGAGCTCGTCGTAGCAGTTGTCGAGCTGGCAGGCCTCGACGGCCTGGGTGTTGGTGGCAGCGTCGCAAAGCGGCACGCCGCATCCCTGCCAGGCCTTCAGCTTGTCGAGTGCGCCAGCCTCGGGGTCGGCGGTGCATGCGTCGCGGCACGCCTTGCCGGCGTCGCCGAGCAGGCAACCCAGGGTGCAGCTGAGCATCTCGCCGCAGGCCATCTTTGCCTTGGCGGTGTCCTTTGGCTTGCCCGTGTCGGGGACCACCAATGTGTCGACGCCGCCACTGCCCGCGTCGACCGTGGTGTCGGCGGTCGAGGCGCCGTCTGCCACCGTACCTGCCGTGTCAGCGGTGTCCTTCGGCGTATCCTCGCCGCCGCAGCCCGTCAGCACCAGCGCGCTGAGAACAATCGAGAGGGCGACGCGAGCGTCAATCAGGCGTGTCATGGGGAAGTCTCCTGGTCTGGAACGTCTCGCCGGGTCTCGTTGGACCGACAGCGAGGCGGTACGGCTTGGCCGAAGGGCGGTAAGGTGCCGTCAACGGGGGCGCAGTGTCAAGCAAGTCGGGCCGCCAAGATGGTCGCGGATCCTCCACGACGATGCGGGTTTGCGCCACCACGACCGGGTGCGGCGGGGCGTCGCCGGTGGCCCGCATTTCGAACGGAGACGGCCGCGGAGCCCGGGGCCAGCGGCAAGCTGCTGGAAACCTGACGCCATCGATATTCGCCTGTAGCCTCGGCGCATGAAGATCACGTTCATCCGCCACGGAGCGACGGAGTTCACGGCAAGCGGCCGTATGTGCGGCCAGCTCGATGTGCCGCTGTCGTCGTGGGGACGACTGCAGGCGCACACGATCGCCCACCGCCTCGCGGAGCGCCCCTTCGACG
>CALGHC010000184.1 GCA_937915965.1 uncultured Myxococcales bacterium | reverse complement strand
CTCGATCCGCACTCGTCGCTCCTCACCGCGGCGCAGTGGCAGCGCTTCCGCGACGACGGCGAGACGGAACGCAGCGAGGGCGTCGGCGTCATGCTGACGAGCCGAGGCGGCGCCATCATTGTCGGCGACAACGTCGTCGGTGGCCCCACCTTCGAGGCCGGCATGCGCGTCGGCGACGCCCTGATCGAGGTCGACGGCAAGGAGACGGTCGGCTGGTCCGTCGACAAGGCCGAAGCGGCCCTGCGCGGCGCCGCCGGCAGCCGGGTCACGCTGCGCCTGCGCCGCGGCGGTCGCACCAGGCTGGTCGACGTGCAGATCCGCCGTCGGGCCATCGTCGTCGACAACGTCAGCGGCGAGCCGCTGGCCGGCCATCCCACCATCGGTGTGCTGCATCTGCGTGGTTTCTCGCTGGGGTCCGCCCGCGCGCTGCGCCGTGCCCTCGACGGTCTGCGCAAGAAGCGGCCTGGACGCAGCCTCGCCGGCATCGTCCTCGACATGCGCGACAACGGCGGTGGCGTACTCGACGAGGGCGTGCGCGTCGCTGATCTCTTCTTGGGCGATGGCCCCATCGTTCGGGTGCGGCGCAGCGGCCGGGCGGAGAAGATCCGCAAGGCCAGGCGGAACCGCGGCGACTATGACGGGCCCCTCGTCGTGTTGGTCAACGACGGCTGCGCCTCGGCGTGCGAGGTGGTCGCGTCGGCCCTCCAAGAGCGCGACCGCGCGCTGGTGCTCGGCGGCCGCACCTATGGCAAGGCGAGCGTCCAGAAGCTCTTCAAGCCCTTTGTCGGCCACTACTATGTCAAGTTGACGATCGCCCGCTACTTCAGCCCCAGCGGTCGCAGCGTCCAGGCGGTCGGCCTGGAGCCCGACGTCGTCGTGCCCCGTACGCCCGGTGCCGTGGTCGCCTCCGGCGTCCACGAGGCCGATCTCGACGGCCACCTCGCGCCGTGGGGTGACGCGCCATCGCATCACAATGCGCTGCTCGACGAGACGATGGCAGACTGCGTGAGCCGCGAGGGCAGGGCGGCTGCCGAGGTCGCCGCTGACCCGACGCCGCGCTCGCGGCCCGATTTTCAGCTGCTCAGCGCCGCCGACTGGCTGCGCTGCCTCGGCCAGCGAAGATCCGGCCGCGCGGCCAACGTAGGTCGCGGCGCGCCGGCGCAGGCTTCGGCGCGATGAAGGGCGTTGTCATGACCGCAATCCCGAACAAGCTCGGCAGGCCCGGCCGCCTCGGCCAGCTCAGCAGGCCCGGCAGGCCCAGCGACCTCGGCCACCTCGGCCGGCTCGGCGTCTGGTGCGCGCTCGGAGTCGTGTGCGCGTGCAGCGCCACCTCGCCCGACGACGACAGCGCCGCGACGGCGCCGCGGCTCGTTGCTGGCGGTCTGGTCCTTGAGGTCGCCGCCGACCCGGCGCGCTTGAGCGTGCTCGGCGACGACGGTGCGCTTGGCGAGGGCAGCGTGCTGATCGATGGCCTCCCCGGCGGCGAAGCCGGCGCCGGCGTGCCCGCTGTTGGGGTGGCCTTCCGCGAGTCGACGGCCAGCTGGACGATGCAGTACGGCGCCTTCCGCATCGAAGACGCGGCGACCGGCGGCGGCCCGCCGGGCGAGGGCGCCGGGCCCTGGAACGCGGTCCGGCGGATCGCCGGCGTCCACAACGAGGCTGGCACCCTGACGTTCGACCTGATCGACTCGGACGGAGCGGTCATCGCCAAGGCGAGCGCCACCGGGCTGCAGCCAGGCGGGATCGCGCTGGACATCGAAGCTGTTGGCCCCGCAAACCGAGCTTCGTTCGCGTTCGCCTGCCGTCCCGACGAGCACTTCATCGGTCTGGGCGGTCAAAGCTGGGATGTCGACCACCGCGGCCAGACCGTGCCGCTTTGGGTCCAAGAAGACGGCCTGGGCAAGGCCGCGACCGACGCCTACGACGCCACCTGGATGTTCGTGGGTCGGCGCCACAGCACCCACACGCCGATGCCGATCTACCTCTCGAGCGCCGGCTACGCGCTCGCTCTGGACACCACCGCGTTCGCGCGCTTCTCGTTTTGCGACGAGGCCGACAACCGGGTTCGGCTCGAGGCCTGGGAGGGTCGACTGCGGCTGCGCTTCTTCGGCGGCGCCTCGCCGCTGGCCACCCTCGAGCAGCTCACCGGCTGGACCGGTCGGCCCGCCTTGCCACCGCCGTTCGCCTTCGCGCCGTGGCTCGACGCGATGTACGGCTCCGAGAACGTCCGCCGCGTCGCCGCCAAGCTGCGCACACAGGATATCCCCGCCTCGGTCATCTGGACGGAAGACTGGCGCGGCGGCACCGTCGGCGACGACAGCTACACCCTGGAGGAAGATTGGCACGTCGCCGAGGACCTCTACCCGGACTTCGCCGCGCTGGCGACCGACCTGCACGCGGCCGGCTTCAAGTTCCTCACCTACAACAACACCTTCCTGTCGGCATCGAGTGACGTCTTTGACGAAGCCATCGACAAGGGGCACTGCATCCACACCGCCGACGGCGCGCCGTATCTCTTCGGCGGCGTCAAGATCGAGGACAGCTCGCTGGTGGACCTGTCGAGCCCCGCCGCCGTCGCCTGGACCACCGACATCTGGTCCAAGGGCTTCGACCTCGGTGTCGACGGTTGGATGGCCGACTTCGCCGAGTGGCTGCCCACCGACGCCGCGCTCGCCTCCGGCGAGGACGCGCGCCTGGTCCACAACCGCTACCCGGTCGACTTCCAGAAGATGAACAAGGCGATGTTCGACGCCCGCACCGCTCAGGACGGCGTCGAGCGGCTGTTCTTTGTGCGCTCTGCCTGGCTTGGCTCTCAGCCCCTCGTCAGCGTCGTCTGGGCAGGCGACCAGCAGACCGACTTCAGCCCCGGCGACGGCTTTGCCAGCCTCATCCCCATGGGCATCGGTCTGGGGGTCACCGGCTTCCCCTACTTTGGCCACGACATCGCCGGCTACATGAGCGTCTTCAGCGAGCCGACCACCAAGGAGCTTTGGTTGCGCTGGTGCAGCCTCGGCGCGCTCTCGCCGGTGATGCGCACCCACCACGGCAAGAGCGCCTTCGCCAACTGGAATTGGGAGAGCGACGCCGAGACGACGGCCCACCTGCGCCGCTGGGCCAAGCTGCACACGCGGCTGTTCCCGTACCTGTATCGCCTCGCCGAGCAGGCGTCGATGGAGGGCGCGCCGATGGTCCGCGCGCTCGCCTTGCGCTGGCCCGAGCTCGCGCCGGCCTGGACCCTGACCGACGAGTACCTGCTCGGCGACCGGATCCTGGTCGCTCCGGTCATCGAAGCCGGGGCGATCGGTCGCGACGTCTGGTTGCCCGGTGGCACGTGGTACGCGCTGGAGGGTGGTGTGCCAGTCGACGACGAGCCCGGCGAGCCTGGCGAGCCCGGGGCTCCACCGACCGTCGATCCAGCGGCGATCGAGATCTCCGCGGCGGGCGGCACCGTCTTCGCCGACGCGCCGGCGACCGAGCTGCCCGCGTTCGTGCCAGCCGGCACCGTGCTGGTCTTGTTGCCCGAGTCGGTCGACACCCTCACCGCGGCCCAGGACGCCGGCGTGGTCGCCTTGGACGACGTCGGCGCCGCCCGCGAGCTGTGGCTGTGGCCGGGTGGCGACAGCAGCTGGACCGAGGCCGCCGGCGGCGCGAGCTACGCATGGCACGGCGACACCCGCATCCCCGACGGCGCCGCCGGAACCTGGAACGGCGCATCCGTGTCCGTCAGCGACGGCGTGGTCACGGTCGTAGGCGCCGGCGAGCTGCTGATCGGCGCGAGCCGGCTGACGGTCGTCGCGGCCGCCGGCCAGACGACCGTGGTGCGCTTCCGCTGAGCGAGCGCCGCCGCCGGTGTGCATTGTCCCATCCGCGCTGCTGATCTACGATGCCGAAGGATACTCGGGAACGGAGGAGCGATGACGCGCGCGGCCGGCGGAGGCAGACCGTCTGGTATTCATCTGGGCGCTGAACTGCGGGTCGCCCGTGGTCGTGGCGTTGGCGTCGACCGTGGCGGCGATATTGGCGTCGACCGCGGCGTCGACCCGGGCGTGGACGTCGGCGCTCTCAGTTCAGTCGGAAACATGACCTTCTTTCGCCTCGCTGCGCTGGCGCTGGTCGGCCTCGCCCTCGGCGCGGCGCCGGCGTGCAGTGACGACGCGAAGCCGGCCCAGGCGGACTCACAGTCCTCGAGCGATGCCACCGCCGAGGTCGTCGCTGACTCGACCGCTGAGGTCGACGCCGAGCCCGCCGACACGGCGGCTGACGTACTGGAGCCCACCTGCCCCGGCGAGGGCGGCTGTCCGTGCGCCATCCACGCCGAGTGCGACATCGGCCTGTGCATTCCCGCTCCCCAGGGGAGCCAGTGTGCGCGGGCGTGCCTCGACCAGTGCCCTGCTGACTTCGTCTGCACGGCGGCGCCTGGTGCGGGCGGGTCCGACACGCTGAGCATCTGCGTCCCCGCCAATGGCTTGATCTGCGATCCCTGCACGACCGACGCCGACTGCGCCGTTCCCGGCCTCGGCGGCACCGGCTGCCTCGCTTATCCGCACGGCGAGCGCTACTGCGGCGGCCCCTGCCAGGATGGCACCTGCCCCAGTGGCTACGCCTGCAAGGGGGCCAAGACGGCCAACGGTGGCCTGGGCACCTTCTGCGTCCGCGACGCGCCGACCGAGCCGGGCGAGCCCGCGTGTCCCTGCTCGCCGCGGGCGATCGACGAACAGCTCGCCACCGCCTGCGAGGCGCTGAAGGCCGACCCGCTCGGTCAACCCGAAGCCATCTGCGATGGGGTGCGGCTCTGCGGCAGCGACGGTCCCGGCATCTGTGAACCGGTCGCGGGCGGCGCATGCGTGGAGGTCGGCTGCGCCGGCAAGATCGAGGGCGCGCCGTGCGAGGACACCGAGGCGTGCACCGTCAATGACAGCTGCCTTGCGGGCATCTGCACCTCCGGCAAGGACATCTGCGCTTGTCATGGCGACGGCGACTGCGCCGACCCGGACGGTGACTTGTGTACTGGAGTGCCCTACTGCGACCAGGCCGAGCTGCCCTGGACCTGCAAGCCGAACCCAGCGAGCGCGGTGACCTGCGTCGAGGACGACGACCCGTGCACCGAGGTGAGCTGCGATCCGCAGACCGGCGGCTGCATCACGACCGCGCTGGCCCTCGGCACCCCTTGCGCCGCCGGCGAGGCCTGCTTTCAGCACGAGTGCGACGCCGACGGCCAGTGCGCCAGCAAGCAGACCTGCCAATGCCTCAACGACGCCGACTGCGCCGCGTTCGAGGACGGCGACGCGTGTACGGGCACGCTGTATTGCAAGAAGCCGCTCGACGCGAAGTGGACCTGCGAGACCAACCCGGCGACGGTGGTCGTCTGCCCGAGCGTCGGCGACAGCCAGTGCGTCAAGAACGTCTGCCAGGCCGCGACGGCCACGTGCGCGCCCCAAGCCCTCGCCGACAACGCGGGCTGCGAGGACGGCAACCCGTGTACCCAGGGCGACGCCTGCGACGCCGCCAAGTGCATCGCCGGCACGAGCACTTGCCCCTGCGCCGCAGACGCCGATTGCCTCGCCCAGGACGACGGCGACCTGTGCAACGGCACGCTGTTCTGCGACCAGACCAACGGTCAGTGCCAGCCGAACCCGGCGACCGTTGTCAGCTGCCCGACGGTTGACGACACCGACTGCGCCTTCGCCCAATGCGACCCCAAAACCGGCGCCTGTTCCGGCGCCCACACCCCCCAAGGCGCGATCTGCGACGACGGCAGCCCGTGCACGACGGGCGAGGTATGCGACGGCCAGGGCACCTGCGGTGGGGTCGGCCTCGCCAACACCTGCACGTGCACGCAGGACGCCGACTGCACCGACCACGACGACGGCGATCTCTGCAACGGCACGCTGTTCTGCAACGCCCAGGACGGCACGTGCGAGCCCAACGCCTCCACCAAGATCAGCTGTCCGACGGTGAGCGACTCGCCTTGTCGCCACAGCGGCTGCCTCGCCC
>CALGHC010000183.1 GCA_937915965.1 uncultured Myxococcales bacterium | reverse complement strand
GCCTGCCTGGGCCTGCCTGGGGCCTGTCTGGGGCCTGTCTGGGGCCTGTCTGGCGCCTGCCTGGGGCCTGCCTGGGGCCTGCCGCTCGGCGTGGCGCCGCTCGCCCCCCGGATCGACCGAGCACCGCCGGGCCATCGTAGAGGCTGGCATGACGCCGGGCAATGGCCGGCGGGCGCTGCGCCACGCCCGCACGCGCTCTCGTCCGGGTTGCGGCGGACGGCGTCGCGCCCTAGGGTATGCCACCACGATGCGGGTGCGCAGCCGCCCATTCAGATCCCCTCGAACGGGAGACCGAGATGTTGGTCAATCTGGAGTTCGCCTTCACGTTGACGGAGCCGACCGATCGGCACAAGGCCAAGGTTCAGATCTGGGTCGACGCCAACGGTGATCAGGTCATGGACGCCGAGGAAGAGGTCACGCCGTTGGTGCGCTCCGGCCGCGGCTGGCGCGGTTCCTACGCCCTTGAGGTCGCCTCGGTTGATCGGGTCGGCTTCCTGGTCCGTTACACCGGTGCAGTCGGCAGCCAGTGGGCCCTGACCGTGTGGTGCGATCAGCCCAAGCGCCACGAGGTCTACCGCGAAAAGGACACAGTGCGCGCGGACCAGGGCCGAATTATCGGCTGGTGCCGCGGTTAGCGCTCCTTCGAGTCCGCCACGCCAAACTGATCGCCGCGCCAAAATGATTGCCGCGCCGGAGCCTGTCTGGACTGCGCGGGCCGCGCGGGTGTGGCACAATCGCGCCGACCAGCAACGCCTGCCCGCCGCGACGCGGGCGCGGAGACCAACATGCGTGCCTGCTTTCCCCGTCTCGTCGTAACGAGCGCGCTCCTCCTTCTTGTCGCCTGTGGCACCGATCCCGATGTCGGCGCGGACACGGCCGCCGACGACGATACGGTCGCTGCTGGGGACATCCTGGAGGCCGACGCGGGCAGCGCCGACGTCGCGCCACAGGACACAGGCCCGCCGCCCAAGGTGTGCAACACGGCGGCCGGCGAGCTCCCCCCTGGTCTGGTCGAACTCGCTTGGGACGACGACGGCGCCAGCCCGGCGAGCAACGTGCCCGCGCACGCCGACTGGGAGATCGTCGGCCAGGTCATCAAGGACGCGGTGATGTACGAGGCGGTGCGCTTCGACCTGCCCCGCGCCGCCAAGATCTGGGGCTTCAAGGTACGCTACGGTGCGCCGCCTGCGAACCCGACGGGGGCGCTCGTCGCAGGGCTCTTCCACGATTTCGGCCACAATGGCTTCGACTTCTGGACCAAGGAGCCGCTGTGGTACGGCAAGCGCTGCGCCGACGAGATGATGATCGGCGAGTGGCTGACCTTCGCCTTTGACGAGCCCGTCGAGACGCCGCACTCGGGTCTGGTCTACGTCGCCCAGCTGCGCACCAGCGCCGACTCGCCGGCCTGGGCGTTCGACACCAGCGCGCCGCCGGACTGTACGGACCCGAATAATTGCTGCAACAAGTTCACTGCCTGTCATTCGGCGTGGAATTTCCCCGAGCTGACCAACTACAAAGCCGGCGGCCAGCAGTATTACAGCTGGAACGGCCTGAGCATGTCCCGCCCCTACGACTACGCGGTGCGCCTCCTGGTCGAGTACGGCCCAGAGGTCAAACCCGAAGAGCGCTGGCTGCAGCCCGTCGCCGACGTCAACTCGGGCTCGCACCAGTCGTGGGGGGACTACGACGGTGACGGCTGGGACGACCTGCTCGCCGACGCCGGCAGGCTGCTGCGCAACATCAACGGCGAGTTGGTCGATGTGAGCGAGTCCAGCGGGCTCAAGGCCCTGGGCGTGAGCGGTACGGGCGGCGTCTGGGGCGACTTTGACAATGACGGCTGCCTCGACCTCTTCGCGTTCCGCGAGTCGCCCAACCAGAGCGACCTCCTCTTGCGCAACACCTGCAAGGGCGCCGATGACACCTTCGAGGACGTCACCGCCAAGGCGGGCATCACCGATGTACAGAGCTACAACCTGTGCAACGGCGACCCGGCCAACGACAAGCAGCCGTCGCCGGCCGCGACCTGGATCGATCTCGACAACGACGGCCTGCTCGATCTGTATGTCGCCAACTTCATCTGTTGGGCTGCCGCGCCCGAGACGTTCTACGCCGATCAGGTCTGGCACAACGAGGGCGACGGCGTCTTCAAGGAGTGGACCGGAACGCACGGCTTCTTCGGCTTTGACGGTCCCTACCTCGCCGGCCGAACGGTCAGCGCGGCCGACGCCGACGGCGACGGCATGGTCGACATCGTCGTGGGCAACTACCGGCTGCACCGCAACTTCTTCTACCAGGCCACGGGGGGCGGCCAGTACCAGGA
>CALGHC010000182.1 GCA_937915965.1 uncultured Myxococcales bacterium | reverse complement strand
GCGAGTTGGTCACTGCCATCGCCGGGCACAGCCCAAGAACCGCGACCAGCACAGGGTTCTCTCGCCACAGACCCTTGGCGAGCTCGGGGCCGAAACGCTTCTCGTCCGCGCTCATGAGCCGCCTCCAGGGTTGAGTCCGGCGCCGGGCGCAGCATTCGGAGCGGCGCTCGGAGCAGTGTTCGGAGCGGTGTTCGGAGCGGTGTTCGGAGCGATGTTCGGAGCAGCGCTCGGAGCGGCTTGTGGGGCGCTCTCCGCTCCAACTTTCGCCTTCGCAGCCGGCGAGGCGGCTCGCGCGGCGGTCGCGACCGCGGCGGCGTCCGCGGAGCCAAGGGCAGGCAGCCAGGCCGAGCTGCTTTTGACCAGGATCGCGATGATTGCCTTCGAAGAGATCGTGGCGCCGGTGATGGTGTCGACCTCGTTGGGCTTGGTCTTTCCGCCCTTCTTGACCGCCAGGATGGTGGGCTCGACGGCTAGCGCCTTGAAGTTGTCCAAAAAGTGGCGGTCGAAGAGGATCTTGTCACCAAGACCGGGGGTCTCGCGGCTCTCGAGCACCTCCATGCCGACGATGACTCGCCGGCTGCCGTCGAAGCCGTAGAGGAGGCCAATCGTGTCCTGAAAGCCCGGCCCCTCGGCCGGCACCGCGAAGCCAGTCAGCGCGCCGTCGGCGGAGAAGCCCGCGTAGACGCGATCCTCGCCGGCCTCGGCCTCGCCAGGGGCGGCCTCGACCTTGTCGCCTGTGTCGCCGACGCGCTTGAGCGCAACGGCTGCCGCCGTTCCGGGAAGCACCCGAAAGATCGCCGCTTGAAGCGCAGCCGCCTGGTTTGCCCGAATCAACGGGAGCGTGACCTGGTAAATGCCGACGAGCAACAGCCCCGAGATCAGGCCGGCGAGGCCAAGGCTGGCGATCAGCCGAAACGTGCTTGGCTCCGCGGGCTGCGCGGGCTGCGCGCGTTCGACAGGTCGGTCGCCGGCTGGTGGCGTGGCGGTGGGCGACTCGGTGACCAAATGACGCTCCTGTGTGCGACCCGGGGCGAGGCCCCCGTCGCGTCGGCAATCAACCGCCAAAACGGCGCGGCTGGGTGAGTCTGTTGATCAGCGGCGTGACTCCGTTCATCAGCAAGATCGCATACATGACGCCCTCGGGCAGGCCGCCCCAGAGCCGAATCAGGACGACGAGCAGCCCAACCCCCAGGCCGAACACCCAGGCGCCCCGCGGCGTCACGGGCGTCGTCACGGGATCGGTCACCATGAAGACGACACCGAAGAGCAGGCCACCCGATCCGAGCATGAACAGAGGGGTCGGATAGGCGGACGCGTCGATCAGCCACATGACCCCGGCGAACGCCGCGACCGCCACGAGGGTGGCGACGGGCAGGCGCCAGTCGAAGATGCGCCGCACGGCGAGCCAGACGCCGACGACCAACAGGAGGATCGCGGCCGTCTCGCCCAACGAACCGGCGGTGTCGCCGGACAAGAGAGGTCCGAGCGCGCTGAATTGATGCTCGAACTTCGCCAGGCCCAGCGGTGTGGCGGTGGTGATCGTGTCCACCTGCGGTTGCATCATCGGAACGGCGAACGTGCTCGCCTGGGTGTGCCAAAATCCCGCTCCGGGGGCCGTCCAGGTCGTGATCACCTCCGGAAAGGCCGCCTGCAGGAAGGCACGGCCGACGAGGGCGGGGTTGAAGAGGTTCTGGCCCAGCCCGCCCCAGATCACCTTGCCCAGCACGACCGCGACGATGCCGCCCAGGGCGACCATCCACAGCGGCATCCCGGGTGGCAGGGTCAGGGCGAACAGCACGCCGGTCAGCAACGCAGAGCCGTCGCGCAGGCTCCCAAGTCCGGGGCCGCGCCGACCGAGCAGCCACTCCGTGCCGCAGGTCGCGACGACGGCGACAGAGACGACCAGCAGCGCCGTGACGCCGAAATACCAGGCGGCGGCGATGACGGCCGGCACAAGGGCGACAAGGACCTCGACCATGACGCGTGAGGTCGTCGGCCCATCGACAAGGAAAGGCGCAGTGGCGATCTCGAGGTCAGAGGGCAGACGACTCATGAGGCGGCCTTCTCTGCGGCCTGGCGCTTGGCATGAGCGGCGCGGACCAGCGACTTGCCCACGCGGATCAGCTGGACAAGGGGGATGCGCGACGGACAGACAAACGAGCAGCTGGCGCACTCGACGCAGTCGAGCACGTTCAAGGCCGCCAGGGCGTCGCCTCGCTCGTGGCGAGTCAGCGCCGAGAAGCGTTGCGGATTGAGGAAATGGGGACAGGCGTCGAGGCAGCGGCCACAGCGGATGCAGGGCTGCTCGACCGCGTCTTCGGCCGGATCCATCAGGGCGAGGATGCCAGACGTGCCCTTGAGGACCGGCACGTCGAGGGACTTCTGCGCCATGCCCATCATCGGCCCACCCATGATGACTCGGGTGGTGGACGAATCGACGCCACCGCAGTGCTCGATCAGGGCCCGTACGGGCGTGCCGAGCGGGACGATCAGATTCGCCGGTCGGCGGATGCCGGGGCCACTCACGGTGACCACCCGCTCGATCAGCGGCATACCGTGGTCGACGAGGTCGGCGATGGCCGCGGCCGTGCCGACATTCTGGACGACCATCTCGAGGTCGAGGGGCAGCTTGCCGCTGGGGACCTCGCGCTGGTAGATGGCGTCGATGAGCATCTTCTCAGCCCCCTGGGGGTACTTCACCCGCAACGGCACGACCTCGATCGGTGCCGTGCCGGTCGGCGCGGCGGCAGCGGCCTGACGCATCGCCACGATGGCGTCGGGCTTGTTGGTCTCGATGCCAATGACGCCGCGCACGGCGCCCACCTGTTCCATGATGAGCTGCATTCCACGCAGCACCACCTCGGGTCGTTCCACCATGATGCGATGATCGCAGGTCAGATAGGGCTCGCACTCGCAGCCATTCAGCAGCACATAGCGGACGTGCTTGCCCTGAGGCACGCTCAGCTTGACGTGGGTGGGGAAGGCGGCCCCGCCCAGGCCGACAAGGCCGGCCTGCTGAATCAAGGTGGCCAGGGCGCCGCTGAGCAACGCGGTCGGGTCGACCGGCGCGCTGACGGGATCTTGCTGGCTCGCAAACCGGTCGCAGGCGATGACGATGGAATCGGTCCGTTTGCCGTTGGGATGCAGCCGTCGCTCGATCGCACGGACCGTTCCACTCACCGGCGCGTGCAGGGCGACCGACACAAAGCCACCGGGTCGAGCGATGAGCTGACCCCTGTCGACATGTTCGCCGACCCGCACCGCAGGTCGCGACGGTGCGCCGATGTGTTGCGACAGCGGCAGGACGTACTCGTCGACAAAGGCGACGCGCTCGATTGGCAGCGCCGCCGTCGCGTCCTTGTTCTCCGCCGGGTGTACGCCGTGACGGAAAGTGCCCTGTCGGCCGGTGAAGAGCTCGATCACGATCCCTGGGCCTCCCCATCGGCAGGCTTGGCCTCGCTGTAGCCGGCAAGCTGCATGAGCCGGTCGCGCAGCCGCGCGGCCGCCCTGCCCTCGTGGTCGGCTTGCAGCTTCGCGAGCGCTGTCTCGTGTTCGGTCCGCAAGCTCCGCAGCTGGGCCTCGTGCAGCTCGCGCACCTGCGCCTCGATCTCTCCGCGTAGACGCGCGACGAAGGGGGTGCGGACGCCTGCCAGCTCCTGGAGCGTGCGCCAGTGGTCCCTGCGCTCGGCACCCGCGCTTTCCAGAGCGCGGGAGGGCGTCGCGCCCTGCCACTGGCTGGCGAATCGTTCTTCACCCTGCGCCCAGCGGATGGTGGTCCACGCCTCGCCGTCCTCGTCGAGCGCGTGGTCTTCGTTGGCAGACGGATTGCCACCGAGATCGATCCGACTACCAAATACGCCGTCCCGACGCGGATCGTAGACCAGCAGCGGGTGCACCCGGCTGGCGACGGCCAGCTGCGCGCGCTCGCAGGTCGCCGCCGTGTCGAAGCCGTGCCGCTGGGGGCTGGGCGCGTGCACGTGCAGAACCGCTGGCCCGGCAAAATCGACCGCGCCGCTGACCCCCGCAAAGAGGTGGTCGGCGAACGCTGGCGAGCCCGACAGAACGAAAGCGCGACGGTGGGCCAGAGCAACCAGGGCGGGATCGGCCGCACCAGTGGTCAACGCCCGATCGTCGAGCAACAGCAACTTGACCGGAAGATCACTCGACAGCAGGTCGCTCAGTCCGGCCTCGGCGCCGCTGGCGAGGACCTCGACACCGGCGATCAGCAGCAAGGGCGGGCAGGTCGCGCGCTCGTCCGCGCTCAGGTCGGCCCACTGCAGCCCTGCGATGGCGCGCTCGCGATCGGGCCAATCCGACGGCGGCGCCAGCTCGAGCTCGGCCCGACGCACGAGTCTCGCCTCGTCCAGGCAGGCCCGCTGCAGACCGCGTGCCACGCCAAGCGCCAGATCCGGAGCGTCGCCGGCCAGCTCGACCTGCACCGGTACGGCAAAAGGCTGGAACGGAAAACGACCTGCCCAGCGGCCAGCCTGGCTGCGGGTGAGGACCACACCGTAGCGCGCCCGACCCACCCCGGAGGGACCGGTCGCGATCCGCCAGCGCAGATCGTCGACGCCGCGGGCGACGCCGACCAGCCGACGAAGACCGGCCTCGTCGATAGAGAGGCGGCCGCCGAGGGTGTCGAGGCGTTCGACCAGCACGCCGAGGTTTGCCGGTCGGTGAGGCACATCGACCAGGGCCTGATCGAGCCGCGCGAGGTCCTCGGCGGGCAGCGCCGCGGCGAGACGCTCCCGCACCGCCCGGCCCAGGCGCTCACGCAGCCGGTCGAGCTCACCCAGCCGCGCCAGCGCGCGCCGCTGCATCTGGTATTCGACCGTCGCGATGGCCTGACGCGCGGCGAGGCGCTCGCCGGATCCGGGCGGCGCGCCGTCGCCACCGGTGGTCGCCAGCAAGGCGTGGCGCGACATCAGCACGGCCGCCATCGGCCCGATCTCAGCGGGCTCGGCGACGCGAGCGACGGTGGCCCCGGCCGTGTCCGGCAGGTCCTCCCAGAGCCGCCAGACCGTGCGGTGCGCGGCGACGCGCTCAGCGCTGTCCGCGGCTACCGTGATGGCGCCATCGCGACATGCGACCTCGCAGCCACCGCATCCCTGGCATGCCCGGGGGTCGACGGCGACGACCAACGCCTGCCCGCTGCCCTTCTGGGTAGCGTGTGGCCGATGAAAGAAGAGCTGCGTCATCGAGATTGGCCAGCTCGCGAGCGTATCGGCGCAGCGACCGAATGCCGCGTCCATGGCGACGCGGTCGTCCCCGGTCGCGCCGATCTTGGTCGCCAGCCAATCGTAGCTCTCCCGCAGTACCTCCTGGCTGAGCGTGAACTCCCCAGTCTTGGCCAAGCGACCGTCCAGCCGTGCGCTGAGCTGCTTGTGGGCGCGCTTGAGTTTGTCGGCGGCCGGGTCGCGGTCGTCCGACGACGCGGCGACGCGCGCAGCGGCGAAGTCGAGCAACGCCTCGGTGCCGAGCGCGGTCGCGCCGATCGCGGAGTCGGGGCAGGCCACCCAGCAGCGCCCGCAGCCGGAACACTTCGCCGGATCGATCTCGGGCAGACGGGTGCGCACGCCGCTTCGATCGCGTAGGCCCGCGCTGGCCGCTGGCGCGGCCGCCCAGGCGGCGGTGGGCTCAAGCACGGCGGCCTCGCCGGAGCGGCGCGGCTGCACAACCTCGCCCCAGAAACGACCGATGTCGTCCACGCCCTCATGAGCGGCCATCCGACGTACCGCCAACGGCAGATCGGCCTCGAGCGCGGCGACGTCGACGACGTGGGCGCCAGCACCAACCAGCCGCGACTGCAGCTGCGGGTAGCCGCGACGAATCGTCTGCAGCAGTAGCTCGCGCCGAGGAAGACTCGAAGGCTGAATCGACGCCGTCAGGCCGACGTCGATATGCCCGATGGCGTCCGCACCGTGCGCCATGTTGCGAAAGATCGCCTCGATGGCGGCGGGGCCGGGCAGGTCGGCCGCGACGCCGCAGGTCGCCGTTCGAACTGGAACGCCAGTGCCTGCGAGGGCCGCTCGCACGGCGACGGCCAGCCGCCCACCCTGCCCTGGGTCGACAGCGGCACGTTCGACGACGGTGACGGAACCGGCCGAGCCGAGCGCCCGGGTCAGCGCGTCGAGGGGTAAGGGAGCGATGACCCCCAGGCCGACGACGCCGACACGCAGACCTTCGCGACTCGCCAGGTCCTCGGCGACGGCGATGGCGACCGGTACCAAGGCGCCGGCGGCGAAGAGGACGTGGCCGCCGACGTCCACACCAGCGACCAGGACTTGTTCAAGGGGCCGACCGGTCAGGTTGGCGAGTTTGCGCGCGCTGGCGAGGGCGATATCAGCCACGGCCTCGTCAAAGAAGACCCGCTGGCCGACCGCAGCAGCGACTGCATCTGTTCCGCTAGAGATCAGGCCGTGCGCCATCGGCCGGTCGGGGTCAAAGGCGCTCGGCAGGCGGCGCCGGGTCTCGCCGCAGAGCGCACGCTGTGCGACCGTCGGCGAATCCACGTCGTCGGCGACTTCGCCGAGAAACTGGCCGACCAGGGCGTCGCTGGGCAAGCAGACATCCGCTTCCGCCCAGGCGGTCTCGGCGCCATCCATGACGACGATCGCGGGCACCAGGGCGGTCTCGGCGACGCTGCGCGCCAGCAGGCTGCGGTCAACGGCGTCCTGGACATCGCGAGCAAACGTGACCCACGCTCCTGCCTCGGCGACCGCGGCGAGGGCCTCGTGCCCCGCAGCGAGGTCCTCGGCCGACGACCGCCGACCGAGAGCCACGTGTACGACCAGAGGCACATGGCGCCGCACCGCGGCGACCAGCGCGTCGCGAATGTCGGCGAGCCCATCGCCATCGACGAGGACCGCCGTCCGACGTCCAGTGCTGGCGTAGCCGACGGCCGAGGCGATCGCGCCGCGGGCGTGCTCGACGACGACCGGCCCGGCCAGGACCTCGCCGTCGCGGCCGGCAGCCTGCCAGACGGTGTCGCACAAGCGAGCTTCGATCCCAAGAACCGCGCGCGCGCCGCTCATTTTGGCCGTCGGCGCGGCGGATGGCGCGGCCTCGCTGCCTGCGGTGAATAGATCCGCCAGCCACCTCGTGACCGTCGCCGACCAACTACCCATGGCGTGCCTCCACAGCTGCAGCGGACGCCTGCGGCGCCGCACCGAATTGCCCGCCCGTGACCCACTGAATCGCGCCCGTGGGGCAACGCCAGGTGCAACTCTCGACGCACAACGAGGGGTTGCGAATGACCGGCAGCCCCCCCTCCATCTCGATCGCGCCCGGGGAAGCGTCGAGCGCGCAGCGCCCGCACGCGTCGCAAGCGACGCTGCACGCCGCCCGCGCCGCGTCGCCTGTCAGGGGCGAGCTGCATTGCACGACCGTCTGTTGTGACAGCGGCAGAAGGACGAACAGGTCGACGGGACAGACGTCGACGCAGTCGCCGCATGCGGTACACAGATCGACGGCGACGATCGGCAGGCGTTCGGCGCCCATGCGAATCGCGTCGAAGGTGCATGCGACGTCGCAGTCTCCTAGCCCCAGACACCCCCACGAGCATGCGCGACCACCGCCGTTGACGGTGAAAGCGCCGCGGCACGAGGGGATGCCGCGATAGGTCGCGAGCTGTTCGACCGACGAGATTCCGCCCGCGCACTGCAAGCGCGCGACCTTGCGGTCGAGCTCGCCCGCCTCGACACCGAGGTACTCGGCGATCGTGGCGATGGCGTCAGGGCTGCTGACTGAGCATCCGGCTGGCGGCGAGCGACCGGCGACGATCGCCTCGGCGAACGCACGACAACCGGGCTGCCCACACGCGCCGCAGTTGCTGCCGGGCAGGCGCGCCTCGACCTCGTCGATGCGCGGGTCCTCGTAGACGCGCAGCCAGCGGTACGCCACCGCGAGCACGGTCCCAAAGACCAGCGCGATGCCGAACATGATGCCGCCGGCAGTGAGGATCTCGGACATGCCGGACCTAAGCGAACTTCGCGGCGCGCGCGACAACGTCGTCGTTGACGCTCGAATCGCCGGCGCGCGGTTTGCCGGGGTGAATGCAGCGGGCCGGGCATCTCTCCGCGGCTCGAACGAGCTCCTCGAATGTGCCCTTTGAGATGTCGGCGAGCTGCGCCTGTTTGTCGCCGTTGTATTTGAACATCGACGGATTGAGGTTGGTGCACTCGTTGCAGGTGGTGCACAGCGGTGAGTCGATCCAGGCCTCGTCAAACGAGGCGCCGTCGTCGTCTCCGTCGTCCACTTCGGCCGCGGGCGGAGCCGCCGCGACCGGTTCGTCAGCTGTCGTGGCGGCCGGATCAGCCACAGCCGCGGGCGCGGCTGAAGCCGACGGCGCCGGCCGCGCTGGCGCGGCGATTGCGTCGGTGTCGAGCTCAAGCAAGGCAGCGGCGAG
>CALGHC010000181.1 GCA_937915965.1 uncultured Myxococcales bacterium | reverse complement strand
CCGAGAATCGGGCGACCAACGTGCGTGACCTGGTCGACACGCGAAACAAGGAGAAGGGCAAACCCAAGGTCTACCGGCAGTACGGAGTCGACTCGACGCTGCAGGTGACACTCAAGCTGCTCGACGCCCAACGAGGTGAGCGCTACGCCCAGATCATCGTTCAACACCCCGACGACCCGACCGTCTTCGAGTCTGGCGGCGACCCCCGCCCAGGGATCTCGCGACTTATCGTCCAGGCGTTGGAGAAGCTGCGCGACGGCGCCCCCGAGGGGCTCCTGGTTGCCAACGGCAAGCGCTACGTTCGCTCAGGCGTGATCGCCGACAACGTCGTGCCGCTGGCCGATTGGCGCACCCCCGACCGGCCCTCCTACCGCGCGGGACTCGCGCAGAAGTCCGAGGTCGAGCAAGAGGCTGCGGTGTTGGCGCTGTGGGATCGATTCGTGCCCGGCTTGCCGGTGCGCACCACGTCGACCGCGACCCGTCACGTCGGCGCCCTCGTCATCGCCGACCACGCGCCGTTGAAAGCTGGCGATGTGCTTCTCTCCATCGACGGCAAACAGGTGTTGACGCGCTATCAAGCCGACCGCGCCCTGGCTGCCTGCAAGAGTGGCGGTTGCGAGGCGACCATCTGGCGCGGCCTCAAAGAGGAGCAGGTGCGGTTGGATTGGCCGCCGCTGCCTGAGCCTGAGGACGATTGACGTGCACGAGCGCGTCCGTCGCGGAGACGAGACACGCACGGGCGTGGTCGACTCCTTCATCTTCCGAAACGACGAGAGCGGATTTGCGATCGCTCGGATGAGCAGCGTCGACGGCCTGCAGCAGTGGGTCGCCAAAGGACCGCTTTGGGGCATCGAAGCAGGTGAGACGGTCGCGCTGAGTGGCGCCGAACAAGACGATGCCCGCTGGGGGCGCCAGTTCGTCGTGCAGACCGCGCGCCCCGTGCTGCCCGTCGGACCCGCCGCGATCCGCCGGTATCTCGCCTCGGCGAAGATGACTGGCATTGGTCCGCGGATGGCGGAACGTCTCGTCGATCACTTTGGCGCCGAGACGTTGGATGTGATCCGGCAGAGTCCTGAGCGTTTGCGGGAGGTGCCCGGCATCGGCCGGCGCAAACAAGAAGAGCTGACCGCCGCGATGGGGCGTCGCCAGGTCCAGGAGGAGGCGCAGCTCTTCCTCTACGATCTCGGCGTCGGCACGGCGATGGCCCGGCGCATCTGGCAGCGCTACGGCGATGACAGCGTCCGCAAGGTCCGAGCAGATCCCTATCGCCTGGCTCGCGACGTCGATGGCGTCGGATTTCGAACTGCGGACCAGATGGCCGCGCACTTGGGCTTTGCGCCGACGGCCCCAGAGCGCCTCCAGGCCGGAATCGTCTTTGCGCTTGACCAGCTCGCCCGCCAGGGCCACACGGCGCCCACCGAAGACGAGGTTCACGATGTCGCGTCGCGTCTCCTCGACTGCGGGCAGGCGCTTCTGCGCGCGGCGGCCAACGGGCTCATCGACGCAGGTCGCATCGTGCGAGAGGTTGTCCCTGGCAGCCACGACGTCTCAGGCGACGGCGAGCCGGCTCAGTTGGCCCACCTGGGTCTGATCGGTCTGGTCACCGCGGAGCGCCGCCTCGCAGCGGACCTGCGCCGCCTCGCCGCGACGGTAGTCGATGACGTACCCGCCGAGGCGGTCGCCGGCCGCTTGGAGCTCGCAGAGGCAGCGCTTGGCTTTGCTGTCGAGGGTACCCAGCGTTCGGCCATCGGTGCTGCGCTGCGCCGGGCGTTGCTGGTCGTCACTGGCGGGCCCGGCACAGGCAAGACAACGATCGTCCAGGGCGTTCTCGCCGCCCTGGGTTCCGACGCTCCCGAGGTCGCCTTGGCCGCTCCCACCGGCCGCGCGGCTCACCGTCTCGCCGAGGCGACCGGACGCGAAGCGAAGACTCTGCATCGCCTCCTTGAGTTCGACCCGCGCACCATGGGATTCAGCCGCGGCGCTGACAATCCTCTCGACGCCGCGCTCGTGATCGTCGACGAGTGTTCGATGCTCGACACCCGCCTGGCGGCAGCCCTGTGCGCCGCGATCCGACCGGGGGGGCGCCTGTTGCTCGTCGGTGACGTCGATCAGCTTCCTAGCGTCGGACCTGGCGCCGTGCTCGATGACCTGATCCGCTCGCGGATCTGTGCGGTCGCGCGCCTGGACCGGATCTACCGGCAGGCCGAGGCCTCGTCGATCGTCGTGCAGGCGCACGCCGTCCGAAACGGTCAGGTCCCCGAGGGCAGCACCACGGAAACAGGCGATTTCTTCGTTATCGTGCGGCACTCGCCAGAGGAAGCGCTCGCGACCGTCCTTGAGATCGTCTTGCGGCGGTTGCCGCGCCGCTACGGTCTCGACCCCGCGCACGACATCCAAGTGCTCGCCCCGATGCACCGTGGTTCGCTCGGGACCGAGGCTCTGAACGAGGCCCTGCGCGCGACCCTCAATCCCGACGGCGATCAAGTTGGCTCCGGGCTGCGCATCGGTGACAAGGTGATACAGGGCCGAAACAACTACGATCTCGAAGTGTTCAATGGCGACATCGGGCGCATCGTCGGCAAGGTTGTCGAGGGTGCGGTACCGGTTCGGTTCGGTGAGCGCACGGTCAGCTATCCGATCTCCAGCCTCGACGACCTGCAGACCGCCTACGCCATTACAGTCCACAAGGCCCAGGGCAGCGAATACCCGGCGGTCGTCGTGCCGCTGCATGACCAGCACTACGCCATGTTGCAGCGCAACCTGCTGTACACGGCGATGACGCGCGGCCGGCGCATCGTGGTGATTGTCGGCGAGCCGCGTGCGATCGCGCGCGCTGTGCGAAACGACGCGCCGCTTGTTCGTAGGACACTCCTGGGGCATCGTCTGCGCGGCGAGCTCCCCGAGCCGCCGACATCCACGCCAGAGCCTGCTTGAGCCCCAGCTTCCCCATCGTCCTGCTGCGCCTCGCCGGCCGACCTGTCATTGGCCGGCTGTTGGCCGAACTGCCAGCCGGGCTGCAGGTCGAGGTGGCCCGTCTCGACGGCGACCCTGGCCCGACGGTCTTGCGGCTGGCGAGGCGAGATGTCGTCGCAGTTCTGGGCCTGACCTGCGCCGATCTCGCCGAAGCGCAAGCGCAGGGGCGGCAAGCGCAGGTCGCGTTTGACGACGACCTGGACGCCGCCTGGCCGCTGATCAAAGAGCGCTTCTTGCACCTTTCATCGCTCACCGAGCTACTTGCTGGCCCCGCCAGCGCTCGGGTGGAGGTGGCTGCTCGCGACCGAGTGGCCCTCGCGATCTTCCTCACCGACGACCCTTTTCAGCTCCGCGCGGGCCCCGTGTTGCGGCGCACCGCCTCGGAGCGCGACCAGACGCGCACGGAGCGCGCACGCGACCAGGCCGTCATGGCGGAGTCGCTGCTGTTGCGGGCAGCGATCGACTCGGCTCGAGAGCGACCGCAGGCCGGCCTCGACGCCGATGTGGTCGCGCGCCTCGAACAAGTCGCAGTTGCATCGAATGCGGTCGACGCCGCCCTGCAGCGAGCGCTGTTGCCGGCCGCCGCCGCCTCGGATGGCGCCAGCGCGGACCCCCTCCTCGCGGGCTGCGCCCAGGCTACGCTGCGCGCCACTGGCGAATGGGACGAGCTCGACGATCCCGAAGCGATGCGCTTGAGCCGGGCGCGGCGATGGCGGGAGGACGGACTCGCCGCGTTGCGCGACCAGCCCGACGTTCCTGCGTCTGTCGTGTCGTCTGCGATTCCCTGGGTCACGATCGACGGCCCGGGCGCGCACGAGGTCGACGATGCCGTCTGGGCCGAGCAGCGGGGCACCGACGTCGTGCTGCACATTGCGATCGCCAGCCCATCGTGCTGGTTCGCTGCCGGCGACGCGCTCGATCGCGAAGCTCTCGAGAGGGGAGCGGCGTTCTACCATCCGCGCCACACCGAGCCGATGCTGCCGCCATCGCTGTCTCAAGAGAGCGGGTCGCTGTCTGTGGGGGCCTCGCGGCCTGCGCTGGTCTTTCGCGTCGTGCTCGATAGCGACGGCCGGCCCACGTCGAGCTCGGTCGAAGAGGCCTGGATCCGGGTCTCTGCCGCCTGGACCTACGAGCAGGTGGATGTCGCCCTGGCGACTGGCTCGGCCTGTGGTCCAGTCCAGCCAGCGCTCGCCGACCTCCTTGCGCTGGCCGCTTCGCGCTCCGAGTCGTGGCGAATTCGCCAGGGCGCCTGGCTGCTCTACCCACCGGCGGTGGATGTCTTCGCGCCGCGCCATGGCGAGATCGTTGTTCGGGAGTCCAGCCAGGCGAGCCCCGCCCGCCGGTTGGTCACTGAGGCGATGATCCTCGCAGGCCTGGCCGCAGGACGATTCCTGCGACTGCAGCGGGTTGCCGCGCCCTATCGCGTACAAGACTCAGCGGGCGAGGCGCCGCTTCCGCCGGGACTCTACACGGACCCCTATGATGCTCATCAGGTGCTGTGCACCCTGCGGCCGGCGCACGCTAGCGTCGACGGGGGGCGCCACGCTTCCATGGCTGTGGACGACTACCTGCAGGTGACGTCTCCCCTGCGGCGCTATGTCGACCTGCTCAGCCACCGGCAGATCCTCGCCGCGCTCCGTGGCCAACCCGCCCCATACGACGCGCCGGCATTGATGGACGCGGTCGCGCGCAGCGGCTACGGCGTGCGCCAGGGACGACTGATCCAGCGGCGTGCAGCGTTATCGTTCAAGCTGGCATGGCTGGCCCGCCGCGGTCCGAATCATCGATTGCAAGCCCAGGTCCTCGAGGAACGCACGCGCACCGCTCCCGCGCAGGTGATTCTGCCCAGCCTGGCGTTGCGCGCCGACCTGGACGATGCGTCGGTCGTCGCCGGACAGTGGCTGCAGCTCGAGGCAGCCGACGTCGACCTTGGCGCGCGACGGCTTGTGCTGCGTCAGGTGGGGGACTGAGCCGGCCCTCGCTCATGCCAAGCGCTGGCAGCCTCATCTGGCGGCAGGCGGGCGCACCGAGACGCGCGCCTACCCATCATCGAAGCCGCCATGTATGCTTGACTTGGCCCGCTCGCCGCCCGCCCAGCGCGCACGCCGGCAGGCCATTCGTGGGAGCACGGGCCGATCAGCAGCGGCAACATCAGGGGCGATCGTGACCGATCCACTGGCAGACAACCCGACCCTTCGAGATTGCCAGGTCGCGACGTCGAGTCTGGCGCCCGGCATGCTGATCTCCGTGCCGCGGCTGCAGGATCCGTTCTTCTCGCGCACCGTGATCATGCTCGTCGAACACGGACCGGAGGGGGCGTATGGCGTCGTCCTCAATCGCCGTGCGCCCGTCGACATGGCGACTCTCCTCGATGGCGCTGGTCTCGCCGTGGACGCCGAGCTCGCCACCGAGTCGGTCTGGTGGGGCGGGCCCGTTCATCCCGAGACAGGTGTCGTTCTCTACCTCGAAGAGCCCGGGCTCGACCCCTACGAGCCTGCTACCGATGTGCTGCCGGGGCTCCGCCTCTCTTCGTCTATGGACCTTCTCCGCGACGTGGCGAACGGGCGCGGGCCTCGTACTCTGGCCTTGTACCTGGGCCGGGCCTCCTGGGGCCCTGGCCAGATTGAGGCAGAGCTGGAGCAAGGCAGCTGGATCCCAGCCGACACCGAGGACTCGCTGCTGTTTAGCGAGCAGGCTGGCGACCTGTGGGAGGCCGCGCTGCGATCGATTGGCGTCGATCCAGCGTACGTCGCGTCGGGCGATGCCGCTCAAGCCTAGCCCACGACGAGAGCCTACTCGGCTGCGCTGCGACAGAGGCGCACTCGGCTGCGCCGCGACAGAGGCGCACTCGGCTGCGCTGCAACAGAAGCGCACCCGGCTGCGCCGCCGCGGCGCCGTCGATCTTCCTGCGGGGTCTCGACAACGAAGGGAATGCGAGTGGGATGTGGGTGGTTGTGCCGCCGACGAGACGCCCGCTGCGGTCCTGGGTCGCCCGGCCAGCCTGACCCCGTCCCCGGTCTGACCTGGCAGCAGCCCGACGCCACCCCGGGGGAGCCAATGAGCCGCGACATCGCGCGAGACAAATACCGCGAACTGGTGTATGAGCGGGCACCAAGTGCCCCGGCGGACAGCACGACGTACGACGAGAGCGCGGCCGTTGTCGACAACGGCTTGAGTGGCGCCCAGGGCCAATCTGGCCACACGCGGGCACCCGAGTGCTGGCCAGCTCGCGCGCCGTCCACGTCGAATAGAGGCGCCACAGGCCTCCCCCCGGCCGCCACGCAGGAGACCGAGCCCGTGCCCCGGTCACAGCCCAAATCTCTGCCGCCTTCGCTGCGACGCTATCTATTTGCGTCCGACACGATGCAGACCATTGTCAGCGGCAAGTCGGCCCTTGACCTTGCCGCGCTGCGACTCACAAACCGCGATGAAGCAGCTCGCTTCCTGGCTCGCTATGGCTACGATCTGGCCAACCCAGTGCACTCCAAGGATCTGGAGCGCGTTCGCTCCGAGGCGTTCGGCTTTCTGCGCGGCGTGCTGATGCCAGGCATCGGCGACCTGCAGCTGCCGTCCAGCCTCGACGAGCTGCCGATTATCGACCTGCTCATGCTCGCAGCGCAGCGCGACGTCTCGACTCCGACCGACGCGCTGCGCGGGGCTTGGGCTTGCACGGTGTTGCGCGTCATGCACACGGTCGCCCACGCTGACAACTACTTCCAGAATGCGTTCTACCCGCAGATTCGCGAAGCGATCCTGAGTCGTTTCGTCGAGCAGGTTGATACCCGCGCCGATGGCAGCCTCGTGCTGCGTGGCCGCTCCTACGACGTGCCGCTGGTTCGATTCGTGGTCAAAGAGACCAAGCCGCTGCGTTCAGTCGTTCTCAAGCTGTTGCAAAAAGAAGAGAACGTCGCCTACGACCTCTTCGACCACATTGGCGTACGCATTATCGTCGCTCGGCCGATCGACGCGCTCTTCGCGGTGCGCGCGTTGCGCGAGACGCACACGATCATGTACCCGAACATCAAGCCGACCCGCTCCCGCAACACCCTGATCGAGTTCGACGAATACACCAGAACCGTGCAGGGCGTCCTCGAGTCGTTCGTGGCGGGCGAGTTGAGTGAGCTGCAGGCGGTCGCCGCGATCGAGTCGTTCAACCACCGGCCGTCGACCAAGCCGCAGCTCGATTGGAACCCCTACTCGTCGCCCCGCTACAACTCCATCCAGTTCACCTGTCGGCAGATGATCCGCTTCCGCAATCCGTTGCACGAGCGCCTCGACCGCGCGCGGGAGATCGCCCACCGGACCCTCGCTGGTGACGCGCTGGCAGAGCTGCTCGCCGCTCTCGACCCGGTCGGTGTGGAGGAAGAGATTCAGTTCTTCTTCCCCTACGAAGTGCAGGTCATGGACATCGCCAGCTACGAAGAAGCGACTGTGGGACGGGCGGCCTATGCGGACTACAAGCAGCGCCAGATTCGCGCCGCTCGGGTGCGCGTCATGCGTCGGGTGCTTGAGCTCGCCGGACGCGAGGATGTGCTGACAGATGCCCCTGCGGCGCCGGCCGCGCCACGGCTGCTGCCGCTGCGCCAGATGCGCCAGAGCGGTCTCTTCCGGGTGCCACCGGCGGGTGACCTACAGGTTCCCGGTGACTGAGCAGCGGGCTGGGCACTTCGTCGTGCTGCGACCGGGTCAACTTCATCGCGACGGTCAGCGGCTATGCGACTATCGTGAAGCGCTCGCTTGCATGGCTTCCCTGGCCGCGCGCCATCCCGACGCCGGCGATGTACTCATCAGCGTCCAGCACCCGCCGACCATCACCGTGGGGCGTCGCGGCGCCCACGGCATGATTCACGCCCGCAGTCTTGACCTGCCGGGGCGCCCGCCGCTGCATGTGGACGTCCACGAGGTGCCGCGCGGCGGATCAGTGACCTGGCACGCGCCCGGTCAACTCGTCGTCTACCCGGTTCTGCGTTTGACTCGACTCGCTCGCCCGCTCGGCAGGCCTCCCTTGGGCGATTTGCCGGCCTATGCCCGGGCTCTCGAACGCGCGATGGAGGCCACCTGCACGGCCTTCGGGCTGGCGACGCGCGGGCGGCCCGGATTCGCCGGTCTGTGGCTCGATGAGAGGCGAAAGATCGCTAGCCTGGGTGTAGCGATCCAGTCCGGCTGGACCACCCACGGTATCGCCTTGAACGTCTGTCCCCACCTCGCTGGCTTCGACCTGATCACGCCCTGTGGGCTCGACGGCGTGGAGATGACGAGTCTGTGGCGCGAGCTCGATGAACTCGGTCTGCCTCGACCTCCCCTTGAGACGGTCGAGGCCCGCCTTCTCGACGAGCTCGCGGCGCGTCTGACTCTCGGTGTCGACGGCGAGCTCGCCTGACCGGCGGCGTCCGCGCCTCGGCTTCTGTCGTCATGCTTTCCGTCATGCTTTCCGTCATG
>CALGHC010000180.1 GCA_937915965.1 uncultured Myxococcales bacterium | reverse complement strand
CGAGCGCCATCTCGTCGTTGATCATCGCGCCCTCAAGCGGGGTGCCGCGGATCTTCTCGAGGCGGGCGATCGACTCGTGGATGTCGAAGGTCGGCACCGACTTCTCGACCATCGCCTTCATCTTCTCGGGGTGCGTCTGCAGGTCGAAGACGGCCCGCTCGGCGTCGTGCAGGTCGATCTGACCGCCGCCGTTGGTCTTGTTGAGCCCTGCACCGAAGTCCAGCGTCGCGCGACCGGCCGCGGCGACCATCGGGTCGTCGGAGAGGACGGCGACTGCCTTGGCGGCGGCGTCATCGCCCGTGGCGCTGTACAGCGACTCGTCGTAGCCCGACTTGTTCTCGTTGGCGAGGTACTCCTTGATGTAGGTGCCGATGCCCAGGCTCTCGGGCAGGAGATCGCCGTTGATCAGGTCGACGATGTCCTTGCCGTATTGGGCGTAGGTGACCAGCGGCGCACCGTAGATGTAGGCCGTGCCCCAGAAGAGCTCGCCGGTGTCGGGATCCGCTGCCGACGGGCCGTAGCCCAGGGGGCTGCCGGTGTTGGGCTTGGTGGTCCAATAGATGTAGTTGTAGCGCGCATCTCCGATGATCTTCGGCGTGGTCGGATGCGTGACGTTGTCGCGGCAGGGGTTGTGCTCGGCGCCCTTGTCGTCGATCCAGGTGTAGCGGCAGTCGTTGTTGACCGCGCGGTTGCCCTTCTCCGCGGCGCTGCAGCCGCCGGTCCACACGTTCTGGCAAAGCACGAAGAGCGACTCTTTGAGGTTGGTCTTGATCTCAAGGCGGCGGGCTCGATCGGCGTTGACGAGCTGCTGCCCCCAGCCGACGCACTGGCCGACACCATTGACGTCGCGGCAGGACACGTCGCTGCGCGCGCCAGAGGCGAGGAATACAACGTGCGCCACCGAGCCAGTGAAGTTGAGGTAGTCGGTGCCGGCGCCGTAGGCCAGATTTCGGTCCTGCAGGATGCCGTTGGCGCCCACCTCGACGGCCGCACCGGTCGAATACGCCGAATCACCATCAGCGACGCCGGTCGGCAGGGCGTTGAAGGCGCGCAGGCCCTTCTTGGTCGGTGCGCTGCGCAGCAGGGCGACCGAGTCTCCACCGTAGTAGATGACGAAGTGCACGCGGTTGGACTCGATCAGGGCGTTGGGCAGCTTGGCGGTCTTGCCGTCGGCGCTCACGCTCAGGTCGTAGCGGCCGGTCGCCGACGAGGCGACCTGGGCCGAGTGGGCGCCGTCGACGTAGCCGGTCTCGAAGGCGACGGCGTCGATCTTGGTGTTGCCGAAGGTCAGCGACGCGGCGGTGGAGTCGGGGCTGGCGTTGACGAAGACGACCCAGGCGGAGCCGGCGAGGCTGTCGCGGTCGCCCTCGTCGGCGACGATCGTACCCTTGGCGGTCGCGACAACGACGCGGTTCGTACCGCTGTCGTTGGGCACGTCGACCTGAGCGAGCGCGTGGGCCGCGCAGTCTGCGTTGGCGCTGCAGAAACGCTGGCCGAACTGGCCCTGGCCGTCATTGCCGAACGACGGGATGCCGTCCTTGGTCCACTTCTCTTCCCAGAAATACAGCCACGAGACCGTCTCCTTGAAAGCGTCATCCCAGCTGTCGGCCGAGAGGTACGTGCCGCGCATGTGATCGACAGGGTGGTCCTGGCTGAGGTGATAGATGACCGGACGCGCGCCGCGATCGGTGTAGGCGATGCGATGTCCGATCGAGCAGACGCCCGGCTTGAACCAGTCGTCCTGCTGGCAGAGCGCGGGCTTGGCGCAATCGAAGTTGGACAAGCAGGTGATCGGAGCGCCCGCCTCGTCGGTGGCAGGAGTCCAGGTCTTGGTCGTCTTCCACAGATTCCAGCGCTGGGCCTTGTAGTCATGGCCCGTGTAGGTCAGGCCATACTCCTCGTCGAAGGTGTAGCGATCGGCGAGGAAGAACCCGAACTTATCGCCGGCATCCCTGTTGTGGTAGGCGCGCACGTCGTAGTCGTTGACCCGGCGGGGGTCGGCGCGACGGAACGAGACACGCACGTCAAAGGTTGCACCCGAGCAGTCGCCAGCGGCGAGGTTGTAGGTCGAGCAGGCGCCCGTCGACATCGGCTCGCCGAAGAGGCGCCGCGTGTAGTGGAAGTAGCCCTCTTCCTGATGGAAGCGGTTGGGGTCGTCCTGCTCGTTGTCCTGGACGTAGTAGTCGGCCGCCGAGTACTTGATGCTCTCCTGGGGGAACATGATGTCAGGCAGGGTGTTACCCATCCAGTCGACGCGCACGTAGTCGCGCTCGTACCAGGGACGATCGGTGGTGTTTTCGACCAGGACATTGCTCTGGGCGCCGGTCGCTGTGCTGTAGTCACGGATGATGTCGAAGTGGCTCTCGATCGGGAACATCGCCACGGGGTTGCCGACGTAGATCTCCATGAACTCGTCACGGTGATCGGCCTCCCAGTACTTGCGGATGCTCTTCTTGTGCCACTGCGCGTCGCTTCCCAGCACCTTCTCGGTGGTCGGGTAGACGATCAGGAACTTCTCCTGAAAGTCGAACAGGACCTTGCCGGTCTCGCCGCCGAAGTTCGTCAGACCGACGAAGCCAAAGGCGCCCGAGATCGGGATGTCGGCTACGGTCGCGAGCCGATACCACACGCCTGAAAATTCGGTCTTCTCCAGGGCGTTGGCTTGGGTTCGGTCGATCTCGCCCAGGTCCTCGACGCAGCCGCCGAAGGACAAGGAGAGCGCGAGGGCGCTGAGGACGATCAAAGCGGAGCGGGCAATACGAACGGGCTTCATTAGGAAAGCCTCCTGGCAGCAGGGGACACGATCTGGGCCAGTCCACGTGGAACGCCCGGCCACTGCCGAGCGCCCGCGAGGACTCAGAAAGAACGGGAGACGGACAGCGAGAACGTCGTGATGTTGGCGGCCGCGGTCCGGAAGTCGAAGAACGGAAACAGGAACGTCTGATTGTCGGACGAGAAGAGCGCGGAGTAGGTCGTCGTGTCAGCGCTGACGACCCAACCTGCGATCGCCCACGAAGCCGAGATCGAACCGAGCTGCAGGTCCGTGCGACCGCGACCCTCGGTCGCGTAGGCGCTGGAGAACTCGTCGATCGGTGAACTGGTGTGGGTGTACGAGTTGAAGAGGGTGTACGACATCGACATCGACCAGGCGTCGTTGATGTTGTAGTTGCCCATCAACGTGTTGCGGAAACCGAAGCTGGTGTTCTGGCTGCGGGTCGCGACCAGGTTGTCTCCCAGCGACTCGACGCCGCCGGTGCGGGCGATCGGCTGGTCGGCGAGGCCCTCGTAGTCAACCACCCAGTTGCTGTAGCGGTGGAAGAACTTGTCGACGCGCGCCTGCCAGATCACCGACAGCTTGCTGTCGAGGAAGCCTCTGCTGAAGTTGACGGCGCCATGGAGGCTGAGAATGCGGGTGCGGAACTGCGAGATCTTCGAGGTGGGCAGGCCGATCATGCCCACCGTCGATACGGCGATGCCGCCCGGCAAGGTCAACGGCTTGCCGGTGCCGCCGCCGCCCATCGTCGGGTTGGTCGCCGCCGTGGCCGCCGCCGCGGCCTTTCCGCTCGTGTCGCCTTCCTCGCTGGCGATCCTGGGCGCGTAGCTCACCATGATGAGGGTGTCGGACAGCGCGGTGTTGCGCGGACGCGGCGCCCACGGGTCGTCGGCGTTGTCGACGAGGGTCTTGGAGACGTCCTGCCGCAGCGAGATGTTCAGGCCATTGGCGATCCGCAAACGCGGCATCAAGGTCAGCGAGCTTGAGACCGAGCCGCGATTCTGCGGCCCGGGGACGAACGTGCCCAAGCCCACGGTGCTGCCCAACGCGACCATGCCGCCGAGCGGAAAATCTGCCGATGGCTTGGTGGCGGTCGCCGCGGCGGCTGCCTTGTCGGCGTCGTCTGCGGTGGCGCGCGCAGCGCCGGGCCAGGCAGTGCCGACGGCGACGGTCAACGTCACCAGCGCGATCCGCTGTCGGTTCCAAAGAGGCTTCATCATCGACTTGTCCATCGGACCTTCCGTCGCGGCCGCCCCACCGGGTCGCACCGTCAGTCGCACCGCGTGTCCCAGCCGGCCGGCCTGGTCTCGACAAAGACGCCGGCCGCGCCCGCTCCCTGCAAGGGCCGGCTCTCCCATATTTCCCATTTAAAACAGGAGTTTTGGTCGGCGCCGGAGCCTTCGGAGGGCCAGAGCAGGCGGACGCTACCATAGGGCGCGCGCGGCCATCAAGGAAGATTCGCCACTTTGTCGGGCCCCTGGACCGGCGACAGGCTCGCACCCGTGGCTTGCATCGACGCAATGCATGCGGCAGAACCCTGCCAGTGTCCGTCGCCACGCGGCCAGAGCGGCGACGCAAGGCGCCAGCGGACGCAGACGAGGAGCCCATGGACGACGATACTTTCGCCCGACGAGAGGAGCTGCAACGCATCCCATCGATGCCGTGCGGACTGTACCGCAGCGGCGTGGCGATGGCGGGTCACGAAGACCACCTCGGCGCCGATGTGCTGGTGCTGTTGCACGACCACCGCCCCGACGAGCTGCCCAGCGTGCTGTTCCCGGTCAACAACGAGAACAACCGCTGGGCGTTCTCAACCGACTCGCATCCGGCAGACGACCCGGAGTTTCTGCGCGGTCTGGTGGCTCTGCCCGACGAGGGGTTCTATGTCCTGAATCGACAGCTGCAGCTGAGCGACGACCCCGATGATCGGCTGCCCGAGGCCAGCCTCGTGATGCTCGGCTACAACCGCAAGGGCCACTCGATCTTGTTCCCCGCTCGCTTCCAGGCGTTGCAGGTGGTCTTCCCCGAGCGCGGCTACCGCTTTGAGTCCGCCGACATCCTCGCGGCGCTTGAGCCGGCGAACTTCGACGTCCCGCCGACAGGCGAAAACCGATCGATACACTGACGCGTCTCAAACCGAGGTGGCGGCAGCAGCAGCCGCCGGGAAGTTGCCCCACCGCTGCGAGCGGTCGGGGTCTGGTGGGTGGGGTGAGGTGGAGGCGCGCGTGGGTCGGCGCCCGAACTGCAGTTGGCGCCTGCTGGGCAGTCTTTTTTGGCTGTGCTAGGCTTGAGGGTTGACTCTGGCTGGCCCCGACCGGGGCGCAGCATCTACGCGGGAGCCCGCCAAGACGGCGCAAGCAGCCCGAATCCAAGAAGCGACCGCCCGACGGAAGAGCGGGTGGCGCTTGAACCAAGAACGACACTCTCGCCGTGGAGGCACGATCGTGCGATTCACCTGTCCGTCCTGTTCCAAGGCCTATCGCGTCTCCAAGGACCGGCTCGGCGCGGCTGGCGAAGCCCGGATCCGCTGTCCGAACTGCAAGTCGGTCGTTCACGTGCGCGTCGGCAGTGGCGACGTCCTCGACGCCCGTCTGCTCGGCCGCCCGACGCTCAAAGAGGCGGCCGTCGCCCGCCCGACACGCGACAGCGGCGCAGCCGAGGTTGCCGGAGGCGGTTGGCACATCGGCGTGCAGGGCAGGGCCCAGGGGCCCTATGCCGCGGATTCGCTTGCGGCCGAGGTCGTCGCCGGGCGCATCAGCCGCAACGTGCTGGTGTGGCGCAAGGGCATGAGCGGCTGGGTGAAGCTGCCGAGCGTCGAAGAGCTGAGCGCGGCGCTGCACGCGGCCGGCGTCGGGGTCGAGC
>CALGHC010000179.1 GCA_937915965.1 uncultured Myxococcales bacterium | reverse complement strand
CCCCAAAGCAGCGCCTCGGGGCGGCCCTGCCCGTACTTCTCGCAGTACAGATCCCAGGACGGGCGGGCGTAGACCAGGGGGTTGTAGACGTAGGCGGTCGGTGGGCCGAAGGTCAGCCCGGCGAGGTCGGCGACCAGATCGTCCGTGATCCTGCCGAGATTCATGCGGCCTCCGCTTCGTTTGCTCTTGCGAAGCCCCACGGCCCGGGGTTCATCCCCAGAAGAAGAACCTCCCGCCGCCCCTGGCCGTACTTCTCGCAGTACATGTCCCACGCCTCGCGGGCGTAGATGAGCGGGTTGTAGACGTGCGTAACCGGTGGTTCGAACGTGAGGCCGTCGAGGTCGGCGACGAGGTCGTTTGTGATTTCTGTCAGCGTCATCTTACTCCTGGTCGTCTTCGCTGACGCGTCGTGTTCCTCCCGCGAGACAACGAGAGGCGAGTGTCCAGCCGGGCCGCCCTCAAACGCTGCGGTGGGAGCCGTCACAGCGTGGCATTCGCGCCGATCGACCGCATACGCAGTCGTGGAGTCCCTTTCCGGCGATGATGCGGGACCTCGCCGCTTTGATCCTGGCGGTACGGGTCGAAGACCCCTTCGCGGCGTTGAAGTGAAGGAGGTAGCCACGCCGCCGGCCCTGGGTCAGCGCTTCGAAGCGCGCCCTCAGCTCCGGGTCCTCACCGAAGCACAGGATCAACTCCTCGGGAACCGGCTCGGTGGGGGTCTCGAGCTCAACGCGCCGTCCGGAGCGTTCGAGGGCGACCGCTTGTCTGATCAGGCCACGAAGTTGGGCCTCGCGTCCACACAAGTCCTCGACGGAGGTGAAGCACAGGATGCGAGCGGCGCGGGTATGGGGTCCTGCCGAGAGGAGCTGGCCCTCGGGGTCGTCCAGCAGCGCTCCGTTGAGCAAACTGATGACGCAGCCGTTCTTTCGGACGCCGAGGATCGCGATATTCCGCCCTTCGACCAGGTAGCAAGGCTGGCGCCACTTCAGCGCCTCGCCGAGCTCGAGGTCGAGATCGAGGAGGACCCGCCGCAGCGCCCTCAGCAGCTCCCCACGCGGCCGGTCCGCGGCGAACCAAGCCTCAACCTCGGCGCTCGCCACAGACCGAATTCCGCTACCGCCGTGATCAGCCATGGCGCCCCCCTTTGATCGTCCAGCACCTCGGGTCTTCGCGGAGTACCCGCCGCATCCGCGCTGCGGGTCTCGCCGAGCCGCCGCCTCAACGTCCCCCCAACTCCAAGAACGTCTTGCACGATCGCAAGAACGCGTTGCCGGTGTTGGAGCTGCCGAGCTTTCGGTAGAAGAAGCCCAGAACCCCCGTCGTCTCCACGCTGCTGATGACCACCCGGTACTCCACCCCCGCATCGCTAGCCTCGAACTCCTCGCGGAAATGAGACTTTGTGGTCACCAGGGAGCCGGCCTTGTAGTCCTCGTCGAGCTCCACGACCACGCTGCCCACCCCAAGGCCCACGTGGATGTTCGTTCGTCTCATGACCCCTTCGTTGGTCTCAATGACCACAAAGTCACCGCCGGAGTCCACCAACTCGACCTTGGACAGGCCCGGCATCAGGCTGACTACGCCAACGGAGTGCACGCCCAGGTCAGCGAGGGACTCCTTGACCCGCTCGATGCCGCAGTCGATGTGGATGAAACCTTCAAACCAGATAGACACAGGTCCTCCTCGATGACGCCGCGGCGCCATCAGGTCACAACGATCGGGTCACAACATCAGACGGATACCCGGCCGTGACAAGCCGAGCGGCCCACAATTCGTGCCACGGCGGGCCCGAAGGGAATGGAAGCGACGCGACGCGACGCTGGAGGCGGCCGCGCGGACGCGATACGCTACCATCGCCGCGGCAGCGACCATCCCGGTCCGGCGCGCCGCGGACCGAGCGGAGGATGGCGATGCCGATGTCTGCGGCCGACGCGTTGCTGCCTTCGCTGGGCTGGGCGATTGTCGGACTCGGTCGCGCTGGCCAGGCGCGCCTGCGTGACCTCGGCGAGCTGCCCGGCCAGCGGATCATCGCGCGGGTCGGCCGCGTGCCTGGGCCGGACTCTGTTTCGCTCGCAGACGCCCTCGCTTGTGCCGACGTCGACGCCGTTGTCATCGCGAGCCCGAACGCGCTCCACTACAGCCAGGCGGCTGCGGCCCTGGCGGCCGGCAAGCACGTCCTGGTCGACTTCCCGCTGGCCGGCACCGCCGCCGAGGCAGCGGCGCTGTTCGCATCGGCCAAGGCCGCCGGCCGAATCCTGCATACCGAGCTGATCGGCCAGCTCACCGACGGTCACCGCGCGCGTCGCGCTGATGCCCGGGGTGCCGATGCCCGGGGTGCCGATTCCCAGAATGCCGATGCCCGGGGCGCCGATGCCCGGGGCGCCGATGCCCGGGGCGCCGATGCCCGGGGCGCCGGTGCCCGGGGT
>CALGHC010000178.1 GCA_937915965.1 uncultured Myxococcales bacterium | reverse complement strand
GCTGGCGTGCGACGAGGCCGGGCGGCTAGCGGATATCGGCGCGGCTGCCCTGGATCTTGTCCATCAGCATCTGGATCGCGTCCATGATCTGCTCGGGCCGTGGCGGGCAACCGGGTACGTAGATGTCGACCGGGATGATGTGGTCGATTCCCGGCACGGTGGCGTAGTTGTCGTAGAAGCCGCCGGTCGAGGCGCAGGCCCCAAAGGCCAGCACCCACTTGGGCTCGGTCATCTGCTCGTAGATGCGCTTGAGCACCGGCGCGTTCTTGTGATTGATCGTGCCCACGACCATCAGCAGATCGGCCTGGCGGGGCGTGAAGCGCGGCACCTCGCAACCAAAGCGGGCGATGTCGTGCTGTGGCGCGTTGACCGACATGTACTCCATGCCGCAGCAGGCGGTGACGAACGGATACTGGAAGAGCGAGAACTTGCGGGCCCAGTTGGCGACGGCCTCGACCCGGGTGGTCCAGACGTTGTCGTTGAGCACGTCGCTCTCGTCGGCGAAGCCGTCGGTCAGCCCTTCCACGCTCTTCTTGTACAGGATTCCCATCGTTCTACCTCTCACACCGCAGGGCCCTGTTTGGGGCCGGCGGCTTGTATAGCGCGTTGCGCCAGGAGCGGCAACGCGCGCGGCGGCGCCTCAGGTCCCCTCGACCACCCAAGCGCCCGGCATCAGATCGATCAGCAGCCGAGGAACTGGTGCCTCGAAGACGACGATCTCGTTGGTGACCGGGTGCGGCATGCTGACCCGGGCGCAATGCAGGGCGACCTGATAGGGCGGTAGCTTGGGTGAATCGGCGCTGCGGCTCGGTACGCCAACGAGATCAGCGATTGGGACCTCGGTCGCCATGTCTCGAAAAACCGAGTCGTTGACAACCGGGTAGCCGATGGCGTTGAGGTGGATGCGGACCTGGTGGGGGCGGGCGTTGCCGACCGTGATCTGCAGGCGGGACATGCCGCGGCCGCGCGCCAGCAGCTTCCAGCGGGTCTCGGCGGGTCGGCCGCCCTCTTCGGCGGTCATGACGCGGCGCCTGCGGCTGGGCGGGCCGATACGGACGGAGCCGATCGGCAGGGTGATGCGGCCGCGAGCGCCGGCGATGTCGCCGTTGACGACGGCGAGGTAGGTGCGCTCGCATAGGTTGCTGCGCCAGTTCCAGCGCAGGGCCTTGGCGACGTCGCTGTTGCGCGACATCAGGACCAGACCGCTGACCTCGCGCTCCAGGCGGTGGATCGGCTGCAGCTCGCCGTACCCCGCCGCGGCGAGGGCACGCACGACGCTGCGCTCGCGAAATCCGCCCGTCGGTACAACCGGGAATCCAGGCCGCTTGTTGACCACCACGATGGCGTCATCCTCGTAGATGATGGTCAAGAGCGAGCGCAGCGGTACGGTCGGTTCGACCGATCCCGTTCCCCCGGTCGGCCCACCAAGCGCAGGGCCCTTCTTGAGGCCCGGGCGACGCGCAGGTGTTTGTCCGTTGGACGTGGTGCTCATCGGTGTGCCTGCGGTTGTCGAATCGGGTCGAGACGCCGTTCTTGCCGTCGAAACTCACGAGTTTGTTGGGCCTTCAAGGTCGATCTGCTGCGCTGAGAACGCACGGGTAGCAGCAAAGCATCCCTGCGGCATTTGAGCAAGCGACGGCTAGCCCCGGAAGGAATGGAAGGCCGAACGGCCGGGCAGCGGACAAAGAAGCGGCGCCAGCGCGATGCCGACACGAATCAGGTCAGCAGCCGTCGGTCGCGCCGTTGCAGTCGTTGTCCATTGCGTCGCTGCAGCTGGACTCGGCCTCCTCCCAGTTCGGGACCGTTGAGTAGTCACAGGACCACGCCCCGGCGGTGCACGACCGGCTGATCTGACCAGCGCCCGGCGTGCACACGCCAGCGGTGAGACAGCCCGTCTTGTCCGCGTCGCTGATCGACTCGTCCGTCGAGCCGTTGCAGTCGTTGTCCTTGTTGTCGCAATGCTGGGCGGCGGTGTTCGCCTCGGTGGCCGTGTAGCCGCTGACGCCAGCATAGTCGCAGCTCCAGACGCCAGCGCTGCAGGTCTTGGCGATCGAGCTGGCGCCGGCGGCACACACGCCCTTGGTCGACTTGATGTCACAGCCGCTCCCACCCGTGCCGGTGATCGACTCGTCGGTCGAGCCGTCGCAGTCGTTGTCCAGATTGTCGCAGCGCGATCCGCTGGCGTTCTGCTCGGTGGCCGCGTAGCCGCTGACCCCGCCGTAGTTGCAGCTCCAGGTGCCGGCGCTGCAGGTCCTGGCGATCGAGCTGGCTCCGGTTGCACACACGCCCTTGGTCGACTTGGCGTCACAGCCGCTCGCGCCGGTACCGGTGATCGACTCGTCGGTCGAGCCGTCGCAGTCGTTGTCCAAGTTGTCGCAGTGCGAGGCGCTGGCGTTCTGCTCAGTGGCCGTGTAGCCGCTGACGGCGGCGTAGTTGCAGCTCCAGGTGCCGGCGCTGCAGGTCTTGGCGATCGAGCCGGCGTCTGCGGCGCACACACCCTTGGTCGACTTGATGTCGCAGCCGGTCGCGCCGGTGCCGGTGACCGCCTCGTCGGTCGTGCCGTCGCAGTCGTTGTCTTTGTTGTCGCAGTTCGAACCGCTGGCGTTCTGCTCGGTAGCCGTGTAGCCGCTGACCGCGGCGTAGTCGCAGCTCCAGGTGCCAGCGCTGCAGGTCCTGGCGATCGAGCCAGCGCCCGCGGCGCACACACCCTTGGTCGCCTTGGGGTCGCAGCCGCTCGCGCCGGTGCCGGTGACCGCCTCGTCGGTCGTGCCGTCGCAGTCGTTGTCCAAGTTGTCGCAGTTCAGGCCACCGCTGTTCTGCTCAGTGGCCTTGTAGGCGCTGACGGCGCCATAGTCGCAGGTCCAGGCGCCAGCGCCGCAGGTCACGACGATCTTGCCCGAATCGGCGGCACACGCGCCCTTGGTCGCCTTGGCGCCGCACTCGCCGACGTCGGTCGTGGTGATCGACTCGTCGGTCGTACCGTCGCAGTCGTTGTCCAAGTTGTCGCAGTAGGTGCCGTTGCTGCTCTTCTCGTCGGCGACCCAGCTGCCGACGGCGCTGTAGTTGCAAGCGTACGTGCCAGCCGTGCACAGCGCGGTGACCTTGACCTTGTCGGTCTTGCACACGCCCTCGTTGAGTACGCAGCCGGCGTCGGTGGTGCTGGTCAGCGCCTCGTCGGTCGAACCATCGCAGTCGTCGTCCTTGTCGTTGCAGGTCTCGCCGCCGGACTTGCTCGACGAATCGCACGACGCCTTCTTGCCGTCGCAGACCACCTTGCCGTTGGCGCAGGCTCCAACGCCGCAGGTGTCGCCCATATCGTGATCCGAGTTCGTCTTGGAGTCGTGCCAGGTGTGGGTGTCGGCGCCAGCGCCGTTCTTGCCGTCATCGCAGTCGCCTGACTTGGTCGCCGTGTACTTGATACCGACGATGGCAGCACAGAGGCAGAACTTCTGTTTGCCTGAGTCACCCCAGCCGTCCTTGTCGCCGTCGTAGAAGTAGTCGACGCAGAAGTCGGCGCCATCGTCGTTGGTGTCGCCGTTGCAGTTGTCGTCGTAGGCGGTCAGGCACGACTCGTTGGCGCCCGGGTTGACCGCCTCGCCCTTGGCGGTCTTGGTGTCATCGCAGTCGCCGCCGCCCTTGGGACATGCCTTTGGTTTGCCGCTGGTGTCCTTCGCCAGGGCACAGTAGCCGTCACCGTCGTCGTCGCAGCTCTCGTCGGTGGTGCCGCTGCAGTTGTTGTCCTTGTCGTCGCACTTCGTCTCGTCGCTGACCTTCTCGTAGCTGCCCTCGTGGTCGACGTAGGTCTCGGTGGTGCAAGCCTCCCACAATCCGCCAATGCACAGCTTCGCAGACTTCTTGCTGTTCTTGCACACGCCCTCTTGCTTCGAACAATCTGGCGCGGTCTTGGCCAGCTCGACCGGGTCGGCCGCGTCGATCTTGCCGCTGCAGTTGTCGTCGACGCCGTTGCACACCTCGGCGGCGGTCGGGTGCACGTCCTTGGCCGCGACACCCTTGGACGTGCCGCTGTCCAGGCAGTCGCCCGTTCCCTTGGTGCACACCGCCGGCGAGCCGCTGATCACCTTGTCCTTGTCGCACCAGCCGTCACCGTCATCGTCGCAGCCCTCGTCGACCCCGGCCGTGCAGTTGTCATTGATGTCGTTGCAGGTCTAGGTGGCGGTCGGGTGGATCGTGTCGACCTCGTCGTTGTAGTCGTCCTTGCCCTTCGAGCAGATCTTCGGTGATCCGACGACGTTGATCTTGGCGTCGCACCAGCCATCCTTGTCGTCATCACAGCCTTCGTCGACGGCGCCGTTGCAGTCCTGATCGATGTCGTCGCAGATCTCTGCCGCCGTCGGGTGGATCGCCGCGCCGCCCGCCTTGGGATCGTCGTTGCAGTCGTTGCCGCCCTTGGGGCAGGCCTTCGATGAGCCGGCCAGGACCATGCCAACGTCGCACCAGTCGTCGCCGTCGTCGTCGCAGCCCTCGTCGGTGGCCGAGGCGCAGTTGTCGTCGATGTCGTTGCACAGCTCCGTCGCGTTGGGGTGGATGTCGGCGACCTCGTCGTTGCAATCGTTCTTGCCCTTGGTGCAGATCTTCGGCGAGCCGACGACGTCGATGCTGCCGTCGCACCAGCCATCCTTGTCGTCGTCACAGCCCTCGTCGATCTGCTTGTTGCAGTCCTGATCGATGTCGTCGCAGATCTCCGCGGCGGTCGGATGGATGCCTGCGCCGCCCTTGGCCGGATCGTCGTTGCAGTCGTTGCCGCCCTTGAGGCAGACGTTCGGTGTGCCTACCAGCGGGATGTCGGCGTCGCACCAGCCATCGTTGTCGTCGTCACAGCCTTCGTCGGTCTTGCCGTTGCAGCCGTCGTCAATGTCGTTGCAAGCCTCTGCCTGGGTCGGGTGGACATCGGCGCCGCCGGCCTTGGGATCGTCGTTGCAGTCGTTGCCTCCCTTGGGGCAGACCTTGGGCGTGCCGGACATGACCATGGTCGCGTCGCACCAGTCGTCGCCGTCGTCGTCGCAGCCCTCGTCAGTGAGGCCGTCGCAGTCGTCGTCGAGGTCGTTGCACGACTC
The DNA here is from genome assembly GCA_937915965.1 of uncultured Myxococcales bacterium. GTDB lineage: Bacteria > Myxococcota_A > UBA9042 > UBA9042 > UBA9042 > CALGHC01. Next base: position 4,387 of record CALGHC010000178.1, on the reverse strand, counting down.
GGTGGCCAGCTTGACGATGGTCGAACAGGTCGCCGCCTTGCCGTCCTCGGTGCACAGCACGTTGCCGCCTGCACAGGCGCCCAGCCCGCACAGCGTGCCGATGCCAAGCGGGGTCGTCTTGCCGGTCGACTCGTCGAGCGAGTCCCAGAAGAAGGTCTCGTCGGTCTTGCTGTTGCAGTCCTCGTCGACACCATTGCAGATCTCGGGACGACCCGGGTTGATGTTGGCGTTGCCGTCCTGGCAGTCGCCGCCGCCCTTGGTGCAGGCAGCGGGCTTGCCCTCGGTGACCATCTTGTCGGTGCAGTAGCCGTCCTTGTCGACGTTGCAACCCTCGTCGGTGTCGCCGTCGCAGTCGTTGTCCTTGTCGTCGCACTTCTCGCCAAGCGCCTCGGGCTTCGAGCCGTTGGGGTCCGACGAGCAGGTCACGCCGAACTGGCTTGGCAGGCATTCGACGGCGCCACCGCCACACACACCGATGCCGTCGCAGGCGGCGCCGACCGCAAGCGACTTGCCGGTGACGGACTCGAGGTAGGCGAAAGTCTCGTCGGTCTTGCCATCGCAGTCGTTGTCCTTGCCGTCACAGGCTTCGCCGCCAGTCGAGCTGTCGGTCGTGCAGATCAGGCCGCTGTTGTCCTCCTTGCAGATGATGACACCGCCGCCGCATGCGCCCGTACCGCAGACGTCGCCGATCTTTCTTGCTTTACCGAGGTCGCTGTAGTCGAAATCTTCGTCGGTCTTGCCGTCGCAGTCGTTGTCCTTGCCGTCACAGACCAGCTCCTTGCCGGCCTCGTAGCCACCGACGGCGGCGTACTCGCAGATCCACTTGCCCGCTGGGCAGGTCGCGACGACGTTGTCGGCCGTGCAGACCCCGACCAGCAGGCAGTTCGAGTCCGCCACGGTCAGACCCTCGTCGGTCTTGGCGTTGCAGTCGTTGTCCTTGCCGTCGCAGGTCTCCTTGGTCACCTTGAAGAGCGTGTCGCAGTTCAGGCCCTTCTTGTCGGCGCCGCACACGACCTTGCCGCCGCCGCATACGCCGGTGCCACACGGATCGCCGATGAGGCGCTGGGTACCGAGGTCGTCGAAGTTGAAGTCGTCGTCGGTGTCGCCGTCGCAGTCGTTGTCCAAGCCGTCGCAGGTCATCTCCTGCATCGCGAAGCACTGCTTGCCCAGGCCCTTGCAGTGGCACATCGGCGTGCCTGGGACGCAAGACTCGTCGGCGGCGAACTCGAAGCTGGCGACGCTGCCATAGTCGCACACCCAGTTGCCGGCGACACAGACGGTCTCGATCACCGCCAGCCCCTCGCCCGAACACACACCCTTCTTCTGGCAGGCGGCGTCGGCGATCGATGTCAGCGTCTCGTCGGTCTTGCCGTCGCAGTTGTTGTCTTTGTTGTCGCAGACCTCGGCCTTGTTCTGCTTGCCGCTGCCGTTGGGATCGGTGCTGCAGACCGCTTTGTCGAGATTCTGGTTGCACTCGACCTTGCCCAGGCCGCACTCGCCGACGCCGTCACAGGTGTCTTCGACCGCGAGCACCTTGCCGTCGTGCTGGGCGTAGCCGTAGTCCTCGTCGGCGGTGCCGTCGCAGTCGTTGTCGAGGTAGTCGCAGAGATCAGTCTCGGGGCGCTTGTCGCCGACGCAGCCCACGCAGGTGAGCGACGCAGCGTCGTAGGTCTTGCCGAGGCAATCGAGGGCACCGGGGATGTTGTCGCCCGTGTAGTGTTTGCACGCGCTGATGCCACTTTGCGCGGCGCACTCGCCATCCGTGTCGCCGCAGACGGCGTCGCCGGCCTCGGGTGCGCCGTCGTCGATGACGCCGTCGCAGTTGTTGTCGACGCCGTCGCAGAGCTCGTCGGCTTCGGGGTGAATCGCCTGGTCGGCGTCGTCGCAATCGGCGCCTGTTCCGGCGGCGCCCGCCGGCCAGCCGTCGCCGTCCTTGTCATAGTCGCTCGAACACGCGGGGTCGGCGCCAAAGCAACTCTGTACCTTGCCGTCGCCGCACTTCTCCGCGGCATCCTGGTAGGTAAGTGGATCGGTGTCGTCGCAGTCGAGCGGCGCCTTTTGGCCGTCGCCGTCCTTGTCGTCGGCGTGGCAGGGCGTGATCGCGCCATCGCAGTTGCGGTCGCACTGCGCGAGCAGGTCGGTGGTTGGATTCTTGACGTCGGATGGCAGTGAAGAGGGGTCCTTCCAGTCGGGGTGGACGGCGAGGATCGCCTGCGCGTAGGCGACGCAGCAGGTCTCCTTGGCGCCCGTGTGGAACTCGCTGTGGTAGCGCGCGTAGGCGAACGTGCAATCCTCGTCCTCGGCCTTGTTCGAGACGCCATCACCATCGAAGTCGTCCGGTGCACAACCGCCGTTGATCTTGCCGTCGCAGTCGTCGTCGATGTCGTTGTCGCAAGCGTCGACGTCGGCCTTCTTGTCGGCTGAGGAACACACCAGGCTCTTGCCATCGGGACTGCACACCGCTTTGCCGCCCTTGCATGCGCCCGTGCCGCAGGCGTCGCCCTTGCTCAGGGCGCCGGACTTTCCGTCGATGTCGACGTAGCTCAGGCCCTCGTCGACCTTGCCGTCACAGTCGTTGTCCTTGCCGTCACACAGCTCTGGAGCGCCCGGATAGACCTCGGCGTCGGCCACGCCGCTGGGCCCGCACGAGGCCTCCTGGCAGTCGGCGACGCCGTCCTTGTCCGCGTCGACGCATGCGATGTCGGCGCCGTCGCAGTCCTCGTCGATACCGTTGCCGCAGTCCAGGCAGGGGTCTTCGTTGTCGAAGGGGCTCGCCTGGGTGCCCGCGCCGGGCAGGTCAACGCAGTCCGACGCCTCGCCCGCCCCGCAGCAGCCGTCGACGTTGCAGTTGCGCACACCATCGCCGTCGGCATCGCAGTCCGCGGCGGGCCCCGTCAACAAGATGTCGAAACGGTCCTTGGTCGCGGTGTTGATGGTGCCGCTCCAGGTGGTCAGAACGCTGAAGTCGTCAGCCAGAGCACGGACACGAAGCTGCAACACGCCGCTGGCCAGGGGACCCTGGGCGATTCGGATCACGTAGGGGTCGGCGACGATCTGTGTGCCGGCAGGCAGCGGGAACGCAAAGAGATCCTCTTCGCCAGCGCGAGGCAGCTTGACGACTACCTGACCGTCCGCGTCGTGCTTGATGATGGCGAGGTCGAGTCGCGCGATCACCTGGCCTGCGGACGGGGCGGTGCTCTTGATGGCGAGAAAGAGGGCGTCATACACAGTCTTTTCGCTGCTGCACGCGGCGACGACCAGGAGCGCCAGACAGGCGACGGCGGTGGCAACGCGACGCCGTGCAGGGGCGCGAACAGCGGCGGCCAGCGAGCGCTCTGCGGACACCATCGTTCCTCCTTCCCTGGAGCGCATCGCGCCGGGCCAGCTCGGCACGGGCCGCGACCGGCATCACGGTAAGCTATTGCGGGTCACCGACGGCTGCCCGACCTGCGCGGCGTCTCCTGCCGAGCGCGGCCTGCGTGCACCCTGTCACGCGCATCGCCGCCCTCGATCCGCCGGCTGGCAGTATAGCGGACCCTGCGGCAGAGGGGAAACTCCCGCGAGAGCAATCGCAGAGAGAAACCGGCGGTTGTCAGGGCGGCCGCGGCTCGCTCCGCGCCGGGGGCAACCCGAGGGGCTCGGCGTCGAGATGGCGGGCGCAGGCCGAACGCAGCCGCGAGACTGCGGCGAGATAGGGTTCGACTTCGGCGCACCAGCGCCGAACGCCCAGCGCGTCGAAGCGGCCCTCGATGGCGGCATCGCGGTCGTCGAACCAAGCCGCGAGCTGCGCATCGAGGGCAGCCAGGGCTGCCGGCTCGTCGGAGAGGGGACGACTCAGCCAGGGCAAGAGGAGTCCCCGCAGCATGGTCGCGAGCAAGCGGGCACGCGGCTTCCAGTCGACGTGCACCCGCCACAACGACTCGGGAAGACCAGCGGGCGCGTCGGCGGCCGCGAACGACAGGGCGAGGCGCCGCTCCGTGCGGGTGTCGGCGCTGATGGCGAGGCGTCGCAAAGCGGCGCGCGTGACTGGCTCGTCACAGACCGCGAGGGCCCACATCAACGCGTAGCCGCGCGCCATCCCGGGCGCATCGCGGCGACTGCGTGACAACCAGGCAGGCGTCGCCCGTGCCAGCAGGGCTTCGAGCGCACGTGGCCGGTCTGATGCCTGTGGGTGACGACGGACGAGGGCGCCGACGGCGATGATCCAGGCGGGTGCGTCGGCGCGCGAGCCCTCCAGCAGCCGCAGCACGCGGCCCAAGGACGCCTCGTCGCCGACGCGGCCCAACGCGAGGGCGGCGAGGCCGGGCAGCTCGCCGCGGTTGTGGTGCAGGCGATCGTCGAGCCAGGGCACGACGCCGGGGACAGGCGGCAGGCGGCCGAAGGCCAG
>CALGHC010000177.1 GCA_937915965.1 uncultured Myxococcales bacterium | reverse complement strand
GCGCTGGCAGCGGCCGCCTTCTCAGCCGCTGCGCTGGCAGCAGCGTCGGCGGCTACCTTTTCGGCCTCTTCCTTGGCCGCCGCAGCTTGATCGCCCGCCGCTTTGGCCGCCGCGGCCTGGTCCTGCGCTGGATTCCGGGCCGGCGTCTTCTGGGCCGGATCACCACTTTGGCCGACGTAGGTCCCAGCAGCGGGTCCCTGCTCGCCGGGAACTCGCGGACGACCGCCGTGCGCCGGAACTTCGATCAGCGTCGGTGGATCCTCGGCGGCGGCGGACGGCGACGACCACACGCTCCCGGCGACGGCCAGACAAACACCGACAACAACCGCAACTGCGCGCTTTCGCACCTCTTTCCCGGCGCTCTGGTCGATGGCGATGCTCGCGCTCACGCGCTCCTCCTGGAATACTGGCGGCACGAAGCTATCTCGGGGCATTGCGCTTGGCAATGCGAGGATGGTAGGCGAGAGAGCATCGCTTTGGTGCGGGCGCGGGGTGCCCGTGCGCCGGCTGCGCGGCAGCCAGCGATTCGCGCAAAGAAGCCTGCCTGCGGATCCCGCTCATGCGCTTTTCCTGCATCGTTTTCGACATCGACGGCACCCTGATCGACAGCAGCCCGGATGTGGCCGCGGCGCTGAACTCAGTTCTCGTGAGCCGTGGCCGTAGCCCGCTCGCCGTCGATCGCGTGCGCGCGCTGTGGCAGGACCAGCTGCGTAGCTTGCTGCGTGCCGCCTTCCGCAGCACCGGCGAGTCATTGAGCGACCCGGCAATCAATGAGGCCCTCGCCGACTTCCGTGCGGCTTGGACCAGCCGGATCGGCAGTGACGCGCTGCTCGCCGACGATGCGCCGTTGCATCTGCGCAGGCTGGTCGACGGCGGCGCGCGGCTGTGCGTACTGACCAACAGGAGCGAACACGTCACCGTCTCTTTGCTGGAACGCTTCGGCCTGGCCGACTACTTCGAGTTCGTCCTGCCCGGGGGCCACGACTCGGCGCGCAAGCCAGACCCGGCCGGCCTGAGCGAGTTGATGACCCACTGCGGCGTCAGCGACGCCGAAACACTGCTGGTCGGCGCGACCCAGTTGGATCTCAAGACCGCTCGCCATGGGGGCGTCAAGTGCGCGATGCTCGCCAGCTTCCGGCCACGGGCCGAGCTGGTCGCGATGGGCGCGGATTACACCTTGAGCGACCTCGCCTCGCTGGTACCGCTGGCCCTGGGATCAGAGTCCACCGGACAATTTCGCTTGCCGCCGCGCCCGTGATTTCGCCTGCCGCTACATTCGCCTGCCGCCACATTCGCCTGCCGCCACATTCGCCTGCCGCTACATTCGCCTGCCGCTACAGAAGATTGGCGGCCAACTCGGCGAGACGTGAGCGTTCGCCCTTCTGCAGCGTAATGTGCCCTGCTGCGGCCTCACCCTTGAAGCGTTCCACGACGAAGGTCAAGCCGTTGCTCGAAGCGTCAAGGTATGGCTGGTCGATCTGGTAGGGGTCGCCGGTAAAGATGAGCTTCGTGCCCTGTCCGACCCGCGTCAGAACCGTCTTGATCTCATGCGGCGTCAGGTTCTGTGCTTCATCGACGATGATGAACTGGTTGGGTAACGAGCGACCGCGGATGTAGGTGAGCGCTTCGACCTCGATGGTGCCCTTCTTCACCAGCTCGTCGTAGCTCTGCACATCTCGGTTTCGGTTCACCGAGGTGAGGAACTCGACGTTGTCGCGAATCGGCTGCATCCACGGCCCGAGCTTCTCGCTCAGATCTCCCGGCAGATAGCCGAGATCGCGGCCCATGGGGAAGATCGGCCGGCTGACAAGCAACTTCCTGTACTGCTCGCGCCCCACGACAGCGTCCATGCCAGCGGCGAGCGCCAAAAGGGTCTTGCCGGTGCCCGCCTTGCCGACCAGGGTGCACAGCTCAATCTCGTCACGCAGCAGCATGTCTAGGGCGAAGTGCTGCTCGCGATTGCGTGGCTTGACTCCCCAGACCGCCTCGCGCAGGTGACGCAGCGGCTCGATCGTCTCGCCGTCGACCACCCGCGCCAGCGCGTGCCGCCGCGCACCGCCGTTTGAGGTGAGGGTGAGGAACTGGTTGGGATACAGGCCCCCGTCCGGGTCGATCTCAGAGACGGGCAGAGCGTTGGCCTCGAAGAGTCGATCGATGACGTCCGCCTCGACGTCAAACTCGGCTGTGCCGGAGTACAGCTCGGTCGAGTCCTTGCCTTGGCGATCGTAGTCTTCGGAGCGGATCCCCAGGGCGTCCGCGCGAATCCGCAGATTCGTGTCCTTGGTGACGAAGATGACCGGCGTGTCTGGCTCCGTCTCGCGCAGATGCAGCGCCACCGACAGGATGGAGCTGTCCATCGTGTGGGTGACGGCGAACTCCGCTGGCAGTCGCAGCGCCGTGAACAGCACCCGAACGATCCCGCCTTGATCATTGGACACGCCGTCGAGCAGATTGCCACGGGCCCGGTAGTGGTCCAGGTCGCGGGAGATCTGCCGCGCGTTTCGGCCCAACTCTGTCTGATCTTTCTTGAATGTGTCCAACTCCTCGATCACGTAGATCGGGATGTTGACGATATTGTCCTCGAAAGCATTCAAGCAACGGCTGTCATGAAGCAGGACGTTGGTATCGAGCACAAAGTTCTTCTTCATCGAGACTCCGACGCGAAGCTGATTCGCGCTCAGGGGGTCAGACGCGCTCGTCAGAAGCACTTGTTGGAGCAGACGGTCAGGTTGTCGAAGAGCGAGTCGGGGTCGGCGCCGTTGTTCATGATGCATGCGGGCACGCAGGGTGGATCACCCGGAGAGCATGCGAGAGCGCAATCGTCGGTCTTCTTGCAGTCGTCGCTGGCAAAGCACGCGAACTCCTCGGCGAGGCAGAGCGCCCCGCGGCAGCTCAGCACGCAGGTGCCAAAGGTGGGGCTGCTGAGGCATTTCGGCCCAAGCCAGAAGTTCTTCGGGCATTTCGCCGCCACGCAGGTCGCGCGCTTCTCGTACAGCTTGACGTCGGCGGTCTGCGCTGCGGCCAGGCAACCGTAGCGGCAGGTGTCGTCATCGCAGCCGTCGATACAGCCCGCCAGGGTCGTGCAGCCCGCGGAGCCAGCGCAGGCGGCGTCCTCTGCGACGCACTTCTCTGCGATGCAAGCGGCGATGCAGGTCGCGTCGTCGATGGCGCAGACGCCGCCGTCCTCCGGACAGTCGGCCGCGCAAGTGCCAGTCGTCTCACCGACCTCGCAAACCGAGTTCGGGCAGACCGGCACGACGCAGCCGCCGCCAACGCACTGACCCTTGCCGCCGCCGCAGCTCGTTCCGTCGGCCACGGCGCCATGGGTGCAGCCTGTGACGGCGTTGCACGCGTCCAAGGTGCAGACGTCGCCATCGTCACAGCTCTTCGGGGCGCCGGCTTTGCACGCCTTGTCCTTGCAGACGTCGCCGGCGGTGCACAGGTCGCCCGTCCCGCAGTTCACCGTGTTGGCTTGATGCGTGCAGCCCTTGCCTGCCCCACAGGCGTCGTCCGTGCAGGCGTTGCCATCGTTGCAGCTCTTTGCCGCGCCCCCCTGACACGAGCCATCCGTGCAGGCCTCGCCTTCAGTGCATGCGTCACCGTCGTCGCAGCTCGGTGTGCCCGCCGCCGGCAGGTTCAGGCAGCCGTTCTCGGCGTCGCAGGTGTCGTCCGTACACGGCGCGTCGTCGTCGCAATCGAGCGTCGTGCCCTTGCAGGTC
>CALGHC010000176.1 GCA_937915965.1 uncultured Myxococcales bacterium | reverse complement strand
GGCGAGACCTGCGACGACGGCAACAAGCAGGGCGGCGACGGCTGCACTGCGACCTGTCAGAACGAGAGCAGCTGCGGGCAGTTCGACGCGGGCGAGAAGAAGCTCATCCTCATCAGCGAGCTCAACCAGTGCCTCAAGCAGCTCGGCGCGCAGTTCTTCGCGGTGCAGTACATCGAGATCGCCTCGGGCCACCTCGACTACCTCGACAAGGTCTGCGACGCCTTCGGCTACGCCAACTACAAGAGCGTGCACGGCGGCGACCAATGCAACTCGAGCGCCAAGATGTACCCGTCGTATTGCGGCCAGGGCTGGCTGGGTGGGGCGTGCAGCAACGGCTGCGGCAACGCCAACTACGACGGCTTCTACTGCAACTGAGAGGCTGCGACCGCGCGGCGCATGACTCAGACCTACATGCCGATCAAGTCAGCGACCTGGCGGCTCTGGCTGTCGACCTCGTCGCGGCGCTAGCCGCAGGTCTCCTCGGCGTCGTCATTGAAGGTCTCGATGCGGCCCTCCATGTCACAGGTCACTACGCTCTGCATCTGATCTCTCCTGGGCCAACTCGTTGGCCTGCTTACGTGCGGGTTCCTCGCTTGCGGATGGCGTCGATCGCGCTGTCAACGGCACCACGAACGGTCGCGCGCACCGTGCCGTCGAGGGCCTCGGCGACCGCACGCACGTCGAGTCGCGCGGTCTGAAGAAACGCGGAGACCGCCCGCTCCATCAGTGTCGCCAACCGAACAAGGCGCTGGACCCGCTCGACCATCTGCGGTGACAGCGCCGGCTCCTGCTGCGCCAGACTCAGCGCCGCCTCCAGCTGTTCGCGCACGCGGCCAATGACGACGAACTCGCGCTCGGTCACGACGCGCCCGATCATCCGCATGAAGTCGGAATCGGCGACGAAGTACCAGGCCCGCTCGCCCGGCAGGCGGACGCGATGGATGATGTGCCAGCGCTCCAGCTCACGCGTCACGATGGACGTGGCTCCCTTGGACAGGCCCAGGGCCTCCTGCAGGTCGCTCGCGCGCATGGCGCTGTCGGTCAGATACAGCAGCGCCCAGACCCGGCCCTGGTTGCGCTTGAACCCCCAGAACTCGATGACGGTGCCGACCGCGTCGATGGCCAGGCCCTGCCACGGCGGCAGCGCCCCCTCGACGTCGCCCGTGGGTCGGCTCATGTCGACCTGGTAGCCCCTCATGTTGTCGCCCCCTGGAGGTACTTGTCCGCCAGGCCGCGCGCCCAGCGAGCGAGACGAGCGCCGGCCGGTCGGTCGCGCCAGGGCCCCAGCGCGTCGATCGCGGCGCTGACCTCGTCGACCAACATCGCCTCGCAGCGCTCGATGGCGTCGGTGTTCTGTACGGCTCGGGCGCACGCGTCTACGTCGGCCTCGCTTCGGTCGCTCTGGGACCACAGCGAGGCAAGCGCGGCGGCGACGCTGGGGTCGGCCTCGGCCGCCACGATCAGCACGCGGCTGGGTCCGCCCGTGCGGATGTCGGCGAGGCAAGGTTTGCCGGTGCCGCTGCGCACAAAGTCCTTGAGGTCGTCCGCGAGTTGGAACGCGACGCCGAAGCGCCGTCCGCAGTCCTCGAAGCGGCCGGCCGCGTCTTCATCGCCGGCCAGCAAGCCGGCCGAGCGACCGCACCAGCCAAAGAGCGCCCCCGTCTTGCCGCGGGCGATCTGTAGCCACGTGGCCTCGTCGACGTCGACGCGGTCCCGAGCGCGCACCTCGATCAGCGCCGCCCGCGACATGTCCGCCACCGCCTGCACGGCAGCTACCGTGATCGCTGGAGGGTGGCCAGCGAGCTGGCGGATAGCCGTTGAGAGCACGAGGTCACCGGTCAAGATCGCCGCGGTGTTGCCCCAGCGCGCGTTGGCTGTAGTCCGACCACGGCGAAAGCCGCTGTTGTCGACGACATCGTCGTGCAGGAGGCTCGCGGTATGAATCAGCTCCGCGGCGATGGCCAGATCGCACAGGCCCGCCGCGTCGGCGCCAACCGCCTCGCCGAACAACCAGACCAAGCGCGGCCTGGCCCTCTTTGCCCCCGGCGCCAGCGCCAGGTGCCGGGCGCCGGCGCCAAGCTCGCCATCCGGCGCGTCCGAGGGCGGCAGGTCGTTGTCGAGCAGTTCGACCAGCTGCTGCTCGACGCGCTCTATGAACGGATCGGCGGCGGAGAGGGCGGCTTGGTTCGTGGCTTGGTTCGTGGTGTGGTTCATGGCGTGGTTCACGGCTCGGTTCACGGCTCGGTTCGAGGCCCGGCCCGCCGCCACGCCCACGCCAAGTTCATATAGTTCACGACCGCGTGAACTTCAAGGACGAACCAAGGCCGACGGCAGGCCAGGCCACAGAACAGACCTGTGACGTCTAGCCGAACCAGCGACCAAGGCGGGCAGCTAGCCGCGCCTTGGTCGGGGAATCGTGGCGGCGCGCCATGTCGTCGAGCAGCGCCTGGCAGTGGCGCCAGGTCTCGGCGTGCAGCCGCTCGACGAGGGGTTCGATCGCTGGGTCGCCGTTGCGCACGGCGGCGCGATCCTCGGCCGACAGGTCGAAGTAGATGGGCTCTGCGACCTCGAAGTGGAATCGGCTCGGCAACGGCACGTTGAGCGGCCCACGGGTCAGGCCCAGCCCGGTGGCCGTGATGAAGAAGGGCAGGTCGTAGCGGCGGCTGCCCAGGAGGCGCCGGAACACCAGCCGCTCCTGGCCGATGACGGGGAAGGCGTCGTCCACTCCGATGCCAAAGATGGGCACAATCGGCGCCCCCGAGGCCATGGCGATACGCACGAAGCCGGTGCGCCCCTCCCACTTGAGCTGGTGGCGCTGCCACCACCGCTTGAACGAGTCCTTGTCGCCGCCGGGATAGCACAAGCAAAGCTGGCCGGCCTCGAGCAGCTTGTACGCAACATTGCGGTCACCGGGGACGGCGCCAGTTTGGTGAAAGACGTCGCGCGCGGCCTGATGCGAAAAGAGCATCTTGTCTCCGAGGCCTCGCACAGGGCGCTGCAGCCGCGCGTGGAGCTCGGGGAGGAGCGCGAAGGTGTCGATGCCCCAGGTCGCGTGGTTGCCGACGATCAGGGCGCCGCCGGAGGGGATTCGCTCGACGTGGTCGACGCGGGTGCGGAAGTAGCGGCTCAAGGGTCGAAAGAGGCGCACCAAGCGCCGAAGATGTCCGGGATCGGGCGGCGTCAGCTCGGCCTGCAGCCAGCCGTCCGGGTCGATCACGTCGCTGAGCTTGCGGTGCCTTGGCTGGGCCATGCTGGGGTCCTGTGGGGTTCGGGGCAGCTGGTCAAGACAGCAGGGAGCAACGGCGTGTCGGCGCGTCGGCGCGTCGGCATGGTGATGATCGTAGCGGCGCTGTGCAAGCGGACCTTCTCGGTCGTTGCTCGGGCCCGGAACAGACCTGCTCGGGACTTGCCTGGGACTTGCCTGGGACGTGATCGGGGCTTGCCTGGGACGTGATCGGGGCTTGCCTGGGACGTGATCGGGGCTTGATCGGGGCTTGATCGGGGCTTGCAAAACAGACATCTGTCTGCCATGCTTGGCGAGCTCAAGAAAGGAGCCGCCAACATGCCTCGCACCCCACCAGGACAGACCCGCAGCCGCGTCTACAACTACGTCCGCCAGCGCATCCTCGACGGCAACACACCCTCCGTCCGTGAGGTCCAGGCCGCCTTCGGCTTCCGTGCCGTTCAATCCGCTCAGAGTCACCTTGAGGCGCTTGAGGC
>CALGHC010000175.1 GCA_937915965.1 uncultured Myxococcales bacterium | reverse complement strand
CTCGGGCAGCAAGGACGGATCGAGTGGGTCGCTGTCTCGGGGCTGGGCGGCAACTACGGTGACTCGCCAGCCAAAGTCCCGGGCGGCGATCGCCAACTTGAGCGCCCGTTGCACCCCTGCGCCGCCAAATGGCGGCCAGAAATACGACAGCAGCAGCATGTGACGCGGCGCGGATCCATCTCCCGAAGAAGATGGCTGTTCCGGCCGCGGCGGACGAGCTGGCTGTGCTGGGCGGCCGGTGTCCATCGCTACTCCCTCCGCCACAGCGGCTCGAGGCGCAACCATTGCATGATCACGGCGCGGTCGTTTGGCGGCACGAGACCCGCTGAGAGGATCAGGGCGAGGTAGCACGCTGCGTACAGCAGCAGGCGGCCGATGAGCGCCGCGGCTCCGCTGACGAAGCCATCTACGTCGGGGAAGAACAACCGCCACACGATGAGCGGCGTCGTCGCCAGAAGCGCCAGCGCCAGCCGCCGCGCGTAGCTGGGCCACGGGAAGACGCCGCGCAGGCCAAACTGGGTCTCGCGGCCAATGTCGCGCAGCATTGAACCGACGATGATGTAGGTCGCCGCGATGCCGGCCGCGCAGGCCCAGGCGATGCGGGTCCGTGGGCCCGGCGAGACGTCGTCGCCGAACCACGCCCAGGCGATCAGCGGCGCCGTGACCAGGGCGTTGAAGGCCATACCGGCGAGCTGCGAGCGCAGGATCGCCCGTGGTTTGCCCAGCGCCAGGAGCATGTGACCGTAGCTGGTCACGCGCAGCGGAAGCACGAGGGTCGTTATCCGGAAGGGCAGGGCGGCGCTCTCGTAGTTGGCGCCATAGAGGACGCGCAGCAGTGGCTCCGCTTCGACGAAGCAGTAGCAGGCGATCGGCAACATCACCAACGCCACGCGATCGATGCTGGTGTGCCACAGGGCGAGGGCGGCCCGCCCGGCCGCCAGCTTGTCGGATCCGGCGCCAGCGATCTGCGACAAGCGCGGCAGGATCGCGATGGCGACGGCGTTGGGGATCATCTTGACGAAGGGCAGCTCGCGGCCGCCGATGGCGAAGTCGGCGAACGAGGCGGCGCTGAGCAGCCAACCGCTGACGTAGGTGGCGAAGTACTTGTTCGCCAGGCCGGCGAGGCCGTTGAGGGACAGCGGCAAGGCGAAACCGAGCTGTGCGCGCACGCCGCCCGGGAATGGCTCGGCCGCCACCCCACGAAATACCCGCAGCCAGGCGGTCCAGGTGACGGCGAGGCGCAGGAACGCGACCAGGTCGTAGACCAGGAGGATCTCGACGGGGGTCGCGCCGAGCCAGGCGGGGATCAGCAAGGCGAGGTTGGCGATGACGGATAGCGACAGGGCGATCAGCGACGAGGTGCGGTGGCGCTCCATGCCGAGCAGGAACGAAGCGAGCGCGCCGGCGGGCAGGTCGAGAGCCACCGCCAGGCCGATGCACGCCAACGCCGGCGTCATGTCGGCGCGCTCGAACGGCTGCGCGCCCGGGATCAGCGCAAAGAGCGCGATGAATGCGCCCAGCGAGAGGCCGATGACGCCCAGCAGGATCAGCGTCTGGCGGACCAGGGCGCGGCGCACACCCTGCTCGGCGCGCGGCAGGAAGTAGAGGAGCGAATCGGGCAGCGACAACATCCCCAGGCCGATGGCGGTCGCCTGCCAGGTCAGCGCGAAGGCGAGGGCGCCGTAGTCGTCCTTGGTCAGCAGACGCACCAGCAGGAACGCCTTGAGCGTGTCGATCAGCGAGACGATGATTCGTCCGAAGACGACCGCGCCCACCTGGGTGCTGAGTCGTGCAGCCATGGGCTAGACGCCTCGCCGGCGCAACAACAGCACCAGCCAGTAGGGACGGGGGGCGCGGCCGAGCAGACGATTGCCCCACCGCGTGAGGTGGTCGATTCCACGCGATACCAGTCGCTGGGCCAGCCCGCTCGCCGGTGCCTTGAGCTCGGTCGCGCCGCACGCCGGGCAGCGCAGCGCGACATCGGCGCCCATCCACCAGCGCCGAGCGACCCCTTGGCGCAGGGCCTCGAGCCTGGGGAACGTAGCCGCCTCGCTTGGGCCGCATGTGTGCAGACTGACCCGCTCGAAGTCGCCGAAGAGCCGCTCGAGATCGGCGGCGCCGAGGCTGCGCAGGTGGCCGTAGACGTTGAATCGATGGTCGCATTTCGAGCAGCGGGCGAATCGTCTGCGCACGTCCTCGCGGTCGGGGACGGACAGCAACAGGTAGCTGCCCGCGACTCGCTGCATCTCGGCGATGGCGCCGGCAAAGACCGGGTCGGGCAGGTGCTCAAGCATCTCGCTGGACATCAAGAGATCGGCGCTGCGGTCTGCCATCGGCAGCGCGTCGGCGCTCGCCTCGACCGTCTCGCAGCGCAGGCGCTCGAGGGCGACGGCGCTGCGGTCGACGGCGGTGACCTGCCAGCGCTCGACGAAGAAGTGCGTCAGCGTGCCGTCGCCGCAGCCGACGTCGACGATGGTGCGGACGTCGGCGGGCACCAACGAGGTCATCAGGGTGGCCTTGGCGGCGATGTGGGGATCGTCCGCGGTGCTCGTCTCGCGCCAATGGGCATCGTAGAACGCCGGGTCGTCGATCGGCTGGGGCCCCCTGGCGCTCGGCTTCACGACCTCTCCGATGGTTGATTGGCGACCGTAGGAGCGGCCGCGCGCGGATTGTTCGAGCGGCCCCGTGCCCGGATTGCGGGTCGCCCAGGGCCAGTATGCCAGTATGCCAGTATAGGGGGACGGGGGAGGGCGGACAAC
>CALGHC010000174.1 GCA_937915965.1 uncultured Myxococcales bacterium | reverse complement strand
CGGCCCCTCACAGATCCGAGCATGCGCAACTAAGGCTTCGTCACAAAATAACTTGACAAAGTCGCCGCCATCCAATTACCCTCTCCCCCATGAAGAAATCCGAAGCACAGATCCGTCTCCAGTATGAGCAACTCCGCGGCAGCCTGAACGAGCGAACCCGTCGAGAATGGGCGGCCTCGGAGGCGATGGCGCTCGGCCACGGCGGTGCCGCTCTGGTCCACCGCGCGACCGGCATCGCGCCTTCGACGATCGGAAAGTAACCGCCCAGCCAAAGCCGCATCGCCACAGCGCCGGCCTGGCGTCACCCTCGCCGCACGGAGGTGACTGCCATGCTCGACGTGACCCGCACCGATCTCTTTCAGCCGCGCAAGTCCACCAGGCGCGACCCGTGGACCGAGGACGAAGCCCGCGAAACGCTCGCGGCGGCCGGGCGCAGCGGCCTGTCGCTCGCCGCATTCGCGCGCCGTCACGGGCTCTCGGACAGACAGTTGTATTGGTGGCGTATGCGCCTACGTGCGCATCGCGATGTCGATCGTGGTCGGCCGACCTCGTTCGTGCCGGTCACCCTGACTGCGCTTGACGACGACGAGACCGGGATCGAGGTCGTCGTTGGCGGCGCAGTCGTTCGCGTCGACCGGGGCTTTTGCGAGCTGACGCTGGCGAGGACCGTCGCAGTACTGCGAAGTCTGCCATGCTGACGCCATCGCCAGCTGTCACCGGCGGCGCAAGACCGCCCGTTTCCGGTGAATGTAGCGCGCCACATTCATGCTCCCCCCCAAGCGCTGGTCGCGCCACGAACTAGGGACCACCTTCGCGCCACGAACTAGGGACCACCCCTGGCCTGATGCGACCGTCCGTGCGACCGGTCCTCCAGCACAACGCTGGAGGACGAGATGGCGTATCGGGAGTTGCACGTGGTTGAGGTCAGGGAATGCTTGCGGCTGTGGAGCCGCGGACGCGGTTTTCGTCCAATTGCCGGGCATTTGTCGCTGGATCGCAAGACGGTTCGGCGCTACGTCGAGGCGGCACAGACGTTCGGATTTGAGCGCTCTGTGGGCGGCAGCGACATCAGTGACGAGCTCGTCAGCTACGTCGTCGCGGCCGTGACGCCAGGTGGAGCACGGGACCCGGGGAAGTCGCGAGCGCTGTGTCGCGAGCACGCCGAGCGGATCGAGAAGTGGTTCAATGATGGTTGCAACGGCCCCAAGGTCGTCGAACTGCTGGCGAGGCACACGGGGGTCAGGGTGCCGTTGCGGACGCTACAGCGGTTTGCAGCGGAGGAGCTTGGGCGCGACGGCAGAAACTGTCGAACGGTGCGGGTCGTCGACCCGCCGCCTGGCCAGGTACTTGAGATCGACTTCTTCGAGGCCGGTGAGTTGGACGACATTGTCAGCGGCCAACGGCGCAAGCTCCACGCGCTGCTGTGTACCGCTGGCTACAGCCGCCATCAGTTCGTCTGGCCGTGCTTGAGCCAGACCCGGGACGACGTCATCGCGGGGCTTGAGGCCGCCTGGGCGTTCTTCGAGGGTGTGTTTTGGTTGTCGTCTGCGACAACCTCCGCTCGGTCATCACGTCTGCCGACCCGGTGGCGCCGAAGATCAATGCGGGCTTCCTCGAGTACGCCCAGTCGCGCGGTTTCGAAATCGACGCGGCGCGTGTGCGCAGACCCCGTGACAAGGCGAAGGTCGAACGGCAGGTACGCTTTGCTCGCGACGACTGGTTCTGCGGTGAGCGGTTTCGCGATCTCGACGAGGCGCGCATCTCGGCGCGGCGCTGGTGTCTGGAGCGGGCGGGGATGCGGACGCACGGCACCACGCGAGGTCATTGCAGAGGCCACACCACAGGAAGCGCGCGGAGGGTAGAAAGACGGCGTCCAAGATCAGGCTTCAATCCCACCGGCAGCCTGGACGTCATCCGCGATGTGTGCGACATGCAACAGCAAGCCGCACCGCGGTCCATGCGGGCAGGCTCGGGGAAGCGTCAGCCAAACACAACACCCGAGCCTGCCCGGCTCCGGTGCGCCGCAGGGTGGCTGCTTCGGACAGAAACGCAACAAAACCTGAAAGTTTGAGCACGCGGGGCGCGTCCGGCAGGGCCGGCTCCGCTACGGGCTGGCTCGGCGGCCTCGCCATCCCTACGCTCCGCCGCCCCTGCCGGACGGGGATCTGGAGCGCGGTTGGCGGTGACGGCGGGTTTCACCGGAACGTGGCGGGTTTGGGGCGCCGTCTACACCAATGCCAGCCCGTACCAGCGGACTCTGGCAGCAGCCAGGCTTCGCCACGTCGTCGACGACTTCCGAGCGGACGCCGTCAACGCCCCGTTCACGTCCTCACCGGCCGGCAAACCGGCACCAATTCCGCCCCCGTCTCACCGCGCCCCGCCCAAAACCAAAGAAATGCAGTTCCCGCTGCCGTTTCTAGCTACTGGACGCAGCCTCCGTCAAGAATCGGTGCTACCCAGGAGCACTAGGTTGCCAGACATGCCAGGTCGCATATGTGCGTGAGCATTCGTCGAAAGCGACGGGGCGCAGCCTCCATCCCTGCCGCTTCGGCAGAACGGTCCAGTCGGCTGGCGCCAAATCGCGGACCCGAATCCAGCCGCCCAGGCGGGCGCCGAGCTTCACCACGCATATCGCACTGAGCGAGCTGCGCCGCGCGAACATCCAGAGCACGGGCGAGCCTGCCGATGAGCCGAGCCAGCCCCCGCTGCCGCAATGCCGCCGGCGCGAACATCGCCGCACCACTGCGGACCCTGGGCAGCGCTCTTGCCGGTTCCAGTTGATGGCTCGCTGCTTCCCAGCAAGCGCCGAACCGAGCGCGATTGAAAGCGCCGCGCCACCGACATCCGCCGGGCCACCCGTGCCCGGCGTGCCCCGTCGGTCCGCCTACAGGGGCTTCGCCGTCCACGCCAGCGTCGTCGTGCTGCCAGGGTAGAGCGGTCCGCTAGCGGCCCCCTGCCGCAGCGTCCCGACCACGTCGGAGTACGAGACGCCGTCGATGGTGTCATCGGCCATGGCGTCCAGGTCGAATACGAAGATCCTCAGCTTCTGGACCGACGCCGGCATCAGCACGGGGCAGCTGAACGACCAGCTCGGCGCGTAGGTGTCGTTGACGACCGAGGACGTGCACAGCAGAGCGTCGTCAGCGTAGAAGCGGACGTAGACGTCGGGCGGGTCGCCGGCCGGGTCCCAGGCAGA